>CAMKRV010000011.1 GCA_946415265.1 uncultured Candidatus Saccharibacteria bacterium
AAATCTATGCTAACTCTGCTCAACCAGCTGGTACTTATAATGGTAAAGTTAAATACATAATAGTACATCCAAATAGCAATAATAACACTATTCCAGACTTAGATACCGCCTTTGCTGCAGCTGGTAAAATGAAAGTCTACGAAGAAGGCGGTAGTTCATACTATGCTATGCAGGATATGGACTCTCAAATATGTAGTTTAGTAGGCAATACTGGTGCAAGTACAGCTACACAGTTAGTAGACATTAGAGATAACAACCTTTACTGGGTAACCAAACTAGAAGACGGTAAATGCTGGATGACTAGTAACCTAGACTTAGATATAGGTGGCTTAAATACTACGGCGCTAAACTCTAATAACACAGATATTAGCACTACTGCATCCGGTAGTGGTATCTACTCAGCTGGCTATACTGAAAAGGATGGTGTCTGGACTTGGAACCCAGTATCTACTGCCATTACCTCCAATCATGTAATATCTGGTACTAGTGTGCCAGGGTGGAATAATGATAATGTCACGCCATATTCGGCTGAAGGAGGTGACACATATTACTATACATCTAACACCACTGGTGACGATATAAGATACAATTCACTACAAGATTGTAAAAACGCAAGTCATACAGAAGATGAATGTAAACGTTATTTTGCCGGTAACTATTACAACTGGACTGCAGCTATAGCTTCCAATAACTCCACGAACATAGGTAGTACTGCTGGAGATATCGCTGCTAACTCTATTTGTCCTAAAGGTTGGAGGCTGCCCAATGCTTCCCAAACAAGTAATGAGTATAACGAGTTTGGTATTATGCTCTATAAGGCGGGCATCACCTCAAACTTATCCGCTGGCAATGAGTCTGTAGGTTATGCAACAAACGGCTTTAACAAACTACGCTCTAATCCATACTACTTTGTGCGGTCTGGCGGTATCAATGGCGATAGGACCCTGTACAATCTCGGCGTCTACGGCGGCTACTGGTCTAGTACGGTTAGCAGTAGTACCATCGCTTACAACTTGCTCTCTAGAGGTGCTGATATCTACCCAGCCCGTAACTTCTACAGGCACTACGGGTGGTCTGTACGCTGTGTTGCTCGCTAAGATTAAATGCCTCACAGGGTAGTCATTAATCGACCTTTGTCTCATCCCCCTGAACTATTGAGTAGGGGATAGGGAAGTGTTCGGGTTTTGTTCTGGTACCTGCAATTCTATAATTTCCTATTCCTGTTCGGTTTTTGTTCGGCAAAAAATGGTAATCAAAATAACGAATAATACCAACGCCCCGACCAAAAACAGGGAAAATCATAAAAAAGGGAAATAAACTAAGGGAATTGTCAAATCGGCAAATTTGGCCAAAATCCGCCCAAAAACCCAAAAATCCCACCAAAACCTATAAAATTATCCTAGAGACACTAATTTTAGCTACAACTCTTATTTTAGAAGCCGGACTTGGGCAGTTGATAATCTCTATAAAATCCGGCAGACGCTCGCGTCTTACTCGTCGACTGCAATATTTTCTGCGTAGCGGCTCAACCTGGGGCCCAATCTAATGCAATAAATTCTATAAAAACTCTCGTGTTGGACGCTCACGTAACTGGGATTTTGTAGAGATTACAACGGGCCAAATCATTTTTACGCTTCTAAAATAAGAATTGTAGCTGCAATCAAAATAGGAACTACGGCTAGTCAAAAATGATTTTAGCCGTAATTCCCGCTTGCCAGGAAAAACTTACCTGCAAAAGACGATAACTTTAACTGTCTAAAAACCATAACCGTAATGTCTTAAAATCTGTATTGTGCGACGTTAGGGCTATAATAAACCTTATTAACATTATTATAAATGTCCTGCATTTTGTCAATAAGAAATTCAAAAGTTTCTTTATTTTCTGCTACTTTTCTTCTAAAAATAGGAAGTGTATTTCTATAAACCGGAGAGTTAATAATTTTAGTTGGCCGAACTAAATTACGCGAACACATAAATCTGCGCTGATTAAAAGATTTAATAAAATCTTTAGTTATATATTTAGTAATATAATTAGATACACCTTCTTTAGAATCTATGCCCACAGCAGTCGTGAAACCGCTTCTAAAGCTAGTTATATTATATATAGGCCTAAGTGTACCAGTCTTATAACCAGACGGTTGTAGAGAGCCAATATAGCCGGAAATAAGAGCATGAAAATGCCAACGGCCAGATTTATGCTTTTCAGGAATAATTAAATATTTGAATTCTTTACCTGCTTCCCTACTCCGATCAGACTGATGATGAAGCCAACGGGACATTTTACCCCAACACTTAGCATAATTAAAAGAGTCAACCTTAACTGGATCGAAAGTAAATGTACAAAATAATTCAAATTCATTACAAAGAACTAAATCACGCACAAGTGTTTTAGTTCTATTAAGAGAAGAAACAGATGGAGTATAAGTAACATCATCTACCTCTTCCCTATTCCGTTTTGTAAAATCAGATCTTACAAAAGTTTTGGGTTCTTTATAAATAACAACCTTAATCATATCAGGATATTCCTTTGTTATATTAGAAATATACCGTACCTGCATAACCTCACTCCTCACATTATAACATATTTGTTCTATTACGTCAAAGTGGGCAATTTATGTATTATATTATCAAGTAGAGGGACAATATAATGCCCACTTTGACTTTTTCTTTTTTGGCACTTAACAGAGTAAAATTTCAGCGGATTTCCGTCAAGGGTAAATGAACGGGCTTCGCCCGCCCTTGACAGAAACCGCAAGAAATTTTCTTATTCAGTTAAGCCAAAAAAGAAATTAAACAGTAATCATACGATGCGTGTCAAATTTAGTACTCGGAAGTCCGTGAACCAAAATGCGTACTGGTTCGCCACTCCAGCGACCTAATTCGTCACACAGAATATCGTCACCGTCTATAAAATCATTGACTACATGATTTGTTAATTTAGATTTACGACAATTAACCATATAAAGACATTGTTCCCGGAGATTTTTATTTACACGACCATAAATTTGAGCAGTAGAAAGAACATAGATCTGCCGTTTACCTAATTGTGAAAATTCACCCGTCAACTCGTCAATGAGTCGTAATGTCGTCTGATCTTTAGTATCTTTTGGAAAATAACTCTGTAATTCATCTATAATAAAAATATAAATAACATTTTTATCAAATTTTACCTCTCTAATAATTGCGGACAAATTCATTTTAAAGACAGGTTGTCCAAAACCCATATTACTATATAAAACTACTTTTTTACCTTGTTTTTCATACCGTTTTTTCAAAAATTCATAATACCAAATAGCACTTACAGTTTTACCTGAACGCTGGCGACCAACAAAGAGATAATGACCAAAAGGATCAGTTTTTTTAATTCCCTTTCCATGATAATGTTTAGTTTTAAAAAACCGACCTATAGGACCAGAACGTCGTTTATTGTTGCGGTCTATCGGATCCAGGCTGACTACTGATTGTGTTCTTGGCATTATCCTCCTTATATTTTTTATATTCTAAGTTTACAAATGATTTTAATTGATTCTTAATCTCAGCAATACAATAAACTAAATAAATAAACAAAACAACTAAAAACATACTAAAAGCAATTAAGATAATATTAATCTGTTCTAAATTTTCTAACATTTTATCTCCTTTATTATAAATAAATTATAACTAAATAGAAGAAATACTCCAAGAAGTTAAATCGAATATCTTCTTAGCAATCAAGAAAGATAAAATAGCTATTGTAGCAGTACCTATAGCACCAAACACGGCAAGAGCATTAAATGGTAAATACATAGATACAAGGCCAAGAATTTCACCAATAATATTACCAAATAAGACAGAGTTAATAAGATTGACAAGATTTATAATAGCAACCATGAAAACAGCAGAAACGGCAATAACGGCAGTTACTTTTAATAAATTAAATACAGTATCTAACACTATTAATTAATCCTCCAATGTTTAATTTCTGTTCCGACAATGTGATCACCAAACTCTAAAACTATTGAGCCAAAAGCAGGAGAGCTTCCTTTCCCAGACCCGTCATCGAACTTGATTCTCCCGTTTGGTATCCACATTCTATATGGTTGTCCTCCCACAATCTCATGGAATTTCTTAGTAGTAATAGTCTCAGCTGGGAGGAGGAAGAACACCCTGGTTGGATGCCACAAAACAGTCTCAAAAGTTTTCTGAAGAAAATCAAACTTCTTTGTGAATGGAGGGTTTATCCAGATCTTATCGAATCTACTCCAGTTTTGCTTTAGACCATTCGTCTCTATCGTGTCGTAGTAAGGGATGCCTAAATATTCGGCCTGCTCCTTGGTAGTGGCAGGGTCGTAATCAAACGGACCAAAAAAATCTACTACATCCTTAGGTGTATTCCACCAATCTTTCTTCTGAAATTGTATCCCTGCTTTAGGCATTATTTTTTACTCCTTCCTCTTGAACCAATACTAATATCACCAGAACTACCTTCAAAACTATCTTCAAACATATTACCAGATCTTGCACCTAACCATCTAACAGCAAAACCAAATACCAACATCATAGAAGAAAGGCCAAGAACAGGAGTAACAATATTACGAACATTGGAATCAAACCAAGGGCAAACTTGAGTTTCTTCACTATGTATCATACTAGCAATGGTAGGTATTTGAACACAAGAACCATTATCTGTAAATAGATGTAAAATAGGCTCAAAAGGATTAATAAATGTAAAATTAAACAATTTAGAAAGAGATAATCCATAATCAGGTTCTTGGTCATGATAATCCTGTTGATAAGCAGAACCAGGAGCAGAGTGAGTATCATAACCTTGAACAGGATTATCCCAATCACCACCAGGAGTACTATCATTATCAGTAACAGAAACAGAAGAATCGTAAATAAATTGGAAGAATTTAGTATTTTCAGTTTCATAATTAAAATGAATATGAAGCCTAAAATATGGAAAAGAATTAGAAGGATCCCAATTACTAGAAGAGCGCAAAATAGTAGGACAAGAATAAGATAAACTATAAACAGAAGTAGGATCATCAGGATTATCTTTAGATAAATTCCAAGTACAATCAGTAATATCAGGGCCAGCTCCACCATTACTAAACATATAACGAGTTTCTAATTGGATAGTAGAACCAGTTAAACCAAAAGCAGAAGATGGATCAGCTAAATCTATAACAAACTCACCAGAAAACTCAATCGGAGTATCATTAGTTAAAGTAGAAGAAACATCAGATTTACCAGAACCAAAAGGAATATACAAATCATAAATAGTATTAGGATAACCTTGTGGACCAAAAATATTATGTAAATCAAATTTATTAGTATAATACAAACCATCAGAGTTACGTGTATCAGTACGATAAAACCCATCATAAGAAAAACGATAAGGCAATAAACGCTGTAATTCACCAGAAGTGGGAGTACCTAAAGCAGGTGCAAGACTGCCAACAGAAGTAGAATCATAATTAGATAAAGGATCAGTAGATAAACAAGGGTCAAAAGAACCAAAATTAGAAGGAAAAGAATTTATATTATCATAGCCATTAAAACCATAACTAATATTCCAACGATAATCAGAGGTATCAATATAATAAGGAAAACTTTTATAAGCCCGACCCTTACAAGTACCATTATCATTATACATAGATACAACATACTGATTAGCCATTTCAGATGGAGAAATATCATTAGAAGTTAAAATAGAAAAAGATAAAGCACTAGAATAAAAATTAGGAGCAACAGTATTACTACCTGGAAAATTTAACGGAATTTTTTGAATATTATATTGTAAAGCACTAGAATCGTTTAAATTTATACTTAATGACAACCCAAGCGTGATGAATAAGGCTGATAATAGACCACATATTTTTCCTTTCATTTTATTTTACCCCCGAATTTTTAATTATCATACGATATATACAATAAAAGAAATAAATTACAAGACAAGTAGCGGCACAAATCATAATAGAATTATTAATAGCTACTAAATCATTATGGTAATCTCCACCAGAACTAGGCGGACAGTCCGTCTCTGGTACATTAACTACAGCTTCAGCATATTGACTTACGTCATAAGTACCATTTTCTGTAATTTCAAAAGAACCAGACGGAGTTAAACCAGAAAAAGGATCTTGATCTTGCAAAGTAATATTAACAGAATAACCAGATGGTAAACCAGCAAGACCACCCCAACTAAAAAGACTAAAAGAAGAAACATTAACAAAATAAAGAACCATTTTAGTAGTGTAATAAGGATAAAAAGAATAATGAGAATTAAAAACAAAATAAGAATTTTGACTAGTAACAGGAGTAGAAGAAACAAACTCTATTATGGCATAAAAAGGAGAAGAACAATCAAAAGAACCTTGACATTTATCAGAACGATCAAGATTATTAGTATCTATAGTATAAGAATAAGAAAGGGCATAAGTATCATTTTGATTTGTAATAAATGATCCAAAAAAGACACCCAATAAAGCAAACAAAACAAAAGAGAAGCACCGGAAACATTTCATTTCTTTCCCTTTCTAGAAAATCTTACAAAATATCTTTTTATTTGCATAATATTATTACCATTTTCAAAAGTATTATCCAAAGTTTTTTCTATTTCTGAATAAATCATAAATAATAAAACTGTATGGATAATTAAAATTAGAAAAATTAAAATAAACATAATTATCTCCTAAAAAGAGAAACAACCCAAGTAACAGCTACAATAGTAGCAAACGGGATTAAAAACCATGCTAAAACGTCTACAAAAGCTTGAGCTAATTGTACCATTAAATCTCCTTATATTATGGGCGAGGGCGTGAATAAGACACGCCCTCGCTGTTGGTTAAATGCCCCGGAATAGTCCGATTGCCCAGCGCACTACGTAGAACAAGAAGCCTACGAGAACGGCCACAGCTACAATTGGCAATAGTGATTGAATCACACCAGCAAAAGTTGCAGTGGTAAGAGCGGAAGTAAGGGCGCTAACATCTAACAAAGCAGTTTCTCCCATATATTCCTTTTTGGAATTCCCACCTTAAGTTGTGAGTTATTTACTCTCCTAATGTTAATATACTAAATATTATTTATTTTGTAAAGATATTTTATGAAGATATGCTTCAATAGCAGTTTGATCTAAACCATCTTTGCAAAAATAAGTTTCTTCAATATGTTTAATCTTCTGAATCTGTTTTTCCATCATATAAAGTTTAATCTTATTATGACGGCGAAGTGAAGAAGCTAATGCAGTACCACCTTGAACAAGTTTCATTTGTTCAAGTAGATCTAAAAGACGTTCGTAAAGAAAGTCATCATCCGAGGAGGTTAAAATTTTCATAATTTTCCTTTTGTGCTAATTGTATTAACTTTAAATAATCTGCCTGAAATTTTGGGCGATTCTTCTTAGGGATTTTTGAAATTTCCCGGTCTATTTGTTGTCTTAGTGAAAAGTAACGATTCATGTTTTTCCTTAAATCCCTGTCCTAGGCAATTTTTAGATTACGAAGAAGATAAATGTGAGGTCGTAGGACAGGGCAACCCACCCTGATATATAGGTTCCATTGGCTGTTCTTCTGCCTATGCGACATTTAACTAACTTGCGAACACATAACGGCGAGTGTTTTTGTTAGCACCAATAAATGTTAAAATGCAGCGTCTACCTGTTTTTCCATATCTAATTGATCAAAAGCATTAGACCAAGCAAACTCTTCTGAACCACGCAAAAACTTACGATATTTGAAACCGTTAGTAAGTGTAATATCTAAACAGTAATAAATATTTCCAGAATCTTTCGCAGTTCCTTGCACTACTTGTATGCTACCTATAGAAGCCTTTAATTCCTTACCTAAATATTTTGCTAGGGTGTTTTCCATCATATCCTCCTATGGAAATTAATTATTAAAACGGGTTATGACATGCCCTATCTCTATTGTCGGGGTTTCTGTATTGTGCGACATTAAAACTATATAAAAAAGACGATTGCTCGTCCATCCAGAAAACGTCTATTTTTTGGGTTGGCTGCAGATTTTTGTTTGTTTTCTTTTCTTTCTGCAAAAAATCCGGGCTTATTTCTATCTAAACCCGGATCTCTTAAAGATATCTTGATCTCACCCTATATTTAGTGTTTTATAGATAAAAATCCATCTACTGAATTATCTTTACTGGCAAAATCTTCTGTATGTTTAACGGGGGTAGACAGGGGTAGAGAATTATGAGACGGCTTTATATCTACCACTGATTTTTCTTGGTATTCCACCTCTGGCTTAACAGGGGTAGAATGAATCTGATTATTGCTAGCATTTATGTTAGGTTTAACAGGGGGAATTGCTCTATCTCTCTCTGTAATATTCGTATTTGCATTATTGTGCGACTTTCCAGACTGCCTCTTTCCCTTTCTGTCGTTACGCCGCTTATTTTTATTGTTAGCCTTTCCCTTTTTAGCGGACACCGGTACAGTGTCTACCTTTTTCTCTGCACTGTTTCCCTGGCTTTCTGCTACTAATTTTGCCAAATCTTTCAAGCCTAATCTTTCTTTGCCTTCAGCGGCATTTGGACTAAGATTCTGTTTACGAAAATCTGCTTGCGGAGTAGGCCGGTACCTTAAGTTCGGTTTTTGTTCGGAAGAAAAACTAGGGCCAGAAGTATGGATAGAAGTAGAAAACTCCTTATTATTACGCGTTACAGGCTTAAATACTGGTTGTTCGGCACTATTTATTACCAAACGTGGTTCATCTTGCCGGCCAGAATCAGACAAATTCTTCTTGTACTTCTCGGATTGCTCAATTGTCTCGCGAATTTCGGCTTCCACCTCTAGGCGCGGTCTAGCATAATTCTCGCGAGAATGTGCTACGATGGCATCGAAATTATCTTTAGGCGTATCTGGAATAGAAAGGGTAGTAGCAGAAAACGCTGGTACCTTTTCGCCGTTGATAATCATAGAAATTACAAAATGCCGGTTATTTAGCTGGATGATGTCGCCTTCTTCGAAGGTCGGCTCAAATTGTTTTACTAGTACTGGTGCATCGTCTGCCGATACTCTAAAGCTAATCGTGGTACCTACGTTGCCAAATACCGCGTCGCGTACGCTATCAGTCATCTGAGAAACATATTGGTTTGCTACGGTTAAATTCAGGCCGTATTTGCGTGCCTCGGAGAGAATTACCGCAAACGAATCCGTAGCAAAGTTCTGGAACTCATCCACATATAGATAAAATGGCCGCCGGTCCGCTACGTCAGGGATATCGGAGCGCGACATAGCCGCAAGTTGTACCTTAGTTACCAGGAAAGATCCCAAGATTCCAGCGTTATCTTCCCCGATTAACCCCTTAGAAAGGTTAACTACTAAAATCTTCCCCTCGTCCATGATCTTACGCACATCAAAAGAAGATTTTGGCTGCCCGATGATGTTGCGGATAATCGGATTAGCGGTAAACGCACCTACCTTATTAAGTACCGGTGCGATGGATTCATTTACTTGCTTTTCGTTCCACTGGCCAAACTCATGTTTCCAGAATTGCAACACGGTCACATCTTTACAATAATCTAAAGTTTCTTTCCGGAACTCTTTATCTGTTAATAATCTAGAAATATCTAGCAAAGTGGCCTCCGGCCTATCCAACAAGGCTAGCAGGGTATAACGCAATATGTGCTCCAAACGTGGCCCCCAAGAGTCGCCAAACATCCGTTTTAGCACCCCTATTACTTCCGAACAAATGTTCGGTTTGCGAGCTGGGTCGGTAATCTCTAGTGGGTTAAATGCCACAGGGAAGGCTGTATCCGCTGGGTTAAAATACACTACATCTTTTACACGAGATTCAGGTATGAACCGCAAGTTATCTATTGCAAAATCCCCGTGCGGATCAATAATACAATACCCTTGATTATAGAAAACGTCAGAGAGAGCCAAAAGCTCCAACATACCGCTTTTTCCTGCCCCCGTTTGCCCAATAATATATACATGACGGCTTCTATCGCGACGCAACAGACCAAACTGATGATTAATCCCACGGAAATTAGTTAACCCAAAGGCCGAAATATTTTCATCGTTAGAAACCTCGCCAGTTAATACTGGTAGTTTTGCTGGCGGTTCAGCCGTCTTAGATGTAGCCCAGACAATGTTTGGGGTTTCCACCGAAGTATGCGGCAAGTGGTATACGCTAGCTAGTTCCGAAATATTTAAAATAAACCCGCGGTTAGAAAATTGCCTTAATTTGTACGCTTCTAAATCTGCCTTATTAAAGCTACCGCCTAATTGCTTAAAGCCGTTTAGGTTAGTGGAGTTATATTGCTTAAACGTCCCCACTAGTGCTTGCATATTAAGCCTTGCGTCCGTTTGGTCTTGCCCCAGATAAGCCAAGCGAATTTTTACTTCATATCCTAGCTTCGTGGCCTTTTCCTCGGCCTTAGAGATCCGAGTTTTATCACGTTCGGATAATTCAATCTTTACGTCCGATCCTGTGCCACCCGCCGGTGGGCGAAATAGTGCACCAATCGCTTCTGCTATCCAGGTCCAATCTATGCCGGTGCCTGCAAAAAGCGATTTCTTGCCAGATTTAATGCGCCTAATCCATTTATCTGTGGTGTTTTTGTGCCAATCATCCGGAATCGGGCGCGCCAATATCTGAATCCACAATTCTTCGGATTTATCTGGGCTAAGCTTTGCTAAAGTTCCAGTAATGCCCGCCAGTGGGTCCACCTCGAAGGTGTCAAAAGTCTTAATCGGCAAAGCTTCGTTATCTATCAAGCCTAATTCTGCGGAATAACTCACCGGGTACTTATTGCGCCCGTCGGCATAATCTTCATTCATTTTGTAGATTTGTACGGTGGGATATTGCGAATAAATCTGCCCTTCTACAAAACTTTGTAGCACTTTTGGTACCCACACATAGAACCTAATCTGTCCGGCGGTAGAAGCTATTTCAAAAGACAAATGTTCTTGCACGCCGCCAGAGTTTTTTAATTCTTGTTTATCTCTAAGGATGCCATGTAGAGATGCAAAAAGTTGCTCTGCCGCCAACTCTTTTTTGTCGTTATCGCGCGGGATTTCTAGCATTAGCAGCACGGAATCCACGTTTAGTACCTTTAATTTGTTTAATTTTTTATAATTTCTATATGTCAAAAAAGCCAGTACTCCCACCACCGGTATCCAGAAGATTGGCATTAAAATAAAATGTATGACTTGTTCCATAGATTTATTTTATCACACTAAGTTAAAGTATAAGAGTTTTTGTCTACTTTCTTAAACAATGCCTTATTTTGCAAATTTAGTAGGATAGTAGTCTCTTTTACCTTGCGTACTTTTAGCACCTGCTTCACGATTTCTTCGCGTGTTAGCGGTTTATCTACTTTTTCTAGGATAGATTTAATAATGTCAGAGATGGTTCCCTTCTTGTATCCCCACGAACTTAGCGCATAAATTCCTCGCCCGATTAGCACGAAACGGTCGTCTTTAATTAGCTCGTTGTGGATTGCCTGGATTGTTACATTCTTGCGTTTGAAATTACTTTTAGCAATCTCCGCCGCAATATCCGAAAAATGCATTGGCTCCTTCTTAGTTTCTAGTATCACAAAGATTTTATCGCGGATGTTCTTAGGGTTTACTGCTGGCCATTTGGCAAGGCCCCACACGCCGTTTAGGGTAGCAAGTAGCTTAGATATTGACGCCACGGCTTTAATATAGTTAGGATGCTCATAATCTAGCTTATTGTCAAGCTCGTCGATAGTCATCGGCTTTTTGTTTTCTTTGATTACCTTTACGACTTCGTCTACCTTTTCGCGGATAGCCTTACTATCGCCATATTCGGCAATACCTACAGCGGCATTATAACGATCATTTTCTTCCACCACAGTAAGACTCTTAGAGAATGTAGCTATAAAATAAAGGCCGGTCTTTTCTGACGCGGTAGCGGTACGATTATAGACTTTGTCGGCGAGGTCAGAAATCTTTGCCACCCGACCCATCTCAGTTAGATTACGAATTAAGATTTTTTCAGCAGCAGCGAGTTCTGGGATTTGATTCTCCTCAGCGGAAATTTGGAGACGAATAAGAATTGCTTTCTCGAGCTGCCTAACCCGTTCCCTAGTAATTGACAACATTTCGCCAATTTGTTCAAGGGTTTCTTTAGTTCCGGTCAATCCGAAGCGTCGAGAAATGATTTCCTTTTCACGATCTTGTTCGATAATTTTTAGACTGCCGGAGATTGCATTTTTGAGGATTTCCGCATTTTGGTCCATCAGTATTCTTCCTTATCTCACCACTGTTAATATTGTTAATTTTACTTATAATATCATAGTTTTATTATAATGTCAACTACGATTTCTAATAAATTCCTATACTATTGTAGCATATTTTTTACATTTGCAAAAGAAAATGTGGAAACATAAGCTTTATACGGATTTTTATTGCTTGAAGAACGTTTTTTATTTAATTTTTCATATGCGTGGTATAATAAAAGAGCTATACATTATTATTTACAAAGTATTTTTTATAATATGCTTTTATGAGTATTTTACTCTGCAATTCAAATGGCGCCGTAAGGAACCTTGTTGCAGAGACAAAATACTTTGTATCTAGTGATAATGTATAGCACCCCTTGCGGTGCCATTTTTGTTAATCCCCATTAATATAGTGGCACCACGTGGGGGAGTAGTAGTAATCATATATACATAAGTGAGGTAAAAGATGGGCCATAAAGTAAAACAATCTTCAGTAAAAAGTAGAATAGATTTCTTCTACTATGCTTTCCGCAACATTCTTTTAGTTAGTTTGCCTATTTTAGTTATATCTGCTTTAGTGTTAAGTTCTTTTCATTCTTCTGCTGTTACTAGTGGTGCTTCAGTGGATAATTTAACGTTGTCTTTGCCTACTTCATGTACTTTATCTAGTGCTATTAACAGTCCACATAGTACTACAATGGTTAGTGGACTATATGAAGAGAATATAGGAAAGACTACTATTACTACATTATGCAATGATGGTAATGGATATGCTATATATGCTAGTGGTATTAGTAATGGTATAGTAGGCAATAACACATTAATTAGTAGCGTAAATAATAATCATAATATTAGTACTGGTATTTATGACCCAGATAATAACAATAATCCCTCTTCTTGGTCTATGAAGCTAGATGGTGCAACTATAAACAATGACAGCGGTGATAACTCATCCACTGCTCCGCCTACTATATCACCCGCTTATACTTCCTATAATGTAATACCTAATACTTGGACTAGAGTAGCAGAAAAAGAGTCTGGAACTACAGATATGATTAAGGGATCGTCTTTTACTACTACTTATGCTGTATATACTTCCCCTGCTCAGCATGCTGGTACTTATACTGGGCAAGTAGCTTATCTGCTAGTGCATGGCAGCGGGGATGATAATCCTAACCCATACTTTATGCAGAATGTAGCAGAATGGAAAGACACTTTGCAGGAAGAACAAAGTATGCAAGCAATAGATGCCAGAGACGGCAAGCAATACTGGGTCACGAAGCTAGCAGATGGACATATCTGGATGACGCAGAACTTGGATTTTGATATAAACGCTAATATCATACTCAGCTCCCAAACTACAGACTTAAATGTGGTCTACGATTCTAGCACTGGACAATACGCGGAATATAATAATGGATATACAGAAAGTAATGGAGTAATATATTGGAAGCCAGCTAGTAGTGCCACTACTATAAACTTCCAGAATAATGGACCCATTTCTGGTTGGCAGAATAGTAATACTGCGCCATATACTGCTAGCAAGACAGACGGTACTGAAACAGGGCATGCTTCACTAGGTAACTATTATAACTGGACTGCAGCTATAGCATCTAATAGCTCTTCTTCATTAGCGCAAAATACAGTAAGTGATATATCTAAAAACCCTAAGAACTCTATATGTCCTAAAGGATGGAGATTACCTACTATGTCTAATCAGTCCGAAACAATACCTGGTTCTACTAATGAATTGCCTAGACTAAATTATTTATATAACAACGTATCTGTAGCCCCACTGTTTTTTAAAAAGTCTGGATATGCAAACGCTTCCCTAAATCAACTCGATATCGAAGGAATATATGTTACCAGTTCTAGCTATTCCGGTGTCGGGGTTTGGGGGGCAGCTCTGAGGGCTGATAATAGATTCACAATAGACCAATGGAGTAGCGGCTACAATGGAAGAAGAGGTGGTTGGTCTGTTCGCTGCATAGCTAGATAAGCTGCCAATTTATCTTTGCAATTTATACTGATTGCCGACTTCTATTGTTCTATGGCCTCTCATTCCAAAACTGTAAATTTTTCCGATCAATTTTGGCTAATTTCTATCATTTAATTTACCTTTACTGCTTCGTTTCCCACTAGCTCCTTCAATTTCCCTAGCAAATCATCAGACACCTCCACCTTAAACGGCATCCGGAGTGGTCGTTTTCGTTCCCCGTCGCGTAGCACTAGTACCACTTCTTGGAATCCAGGATTCAGATCCGCTAAGCGCCGTATTGCGCTCAAAGTATCCGTATTATTAGGATCTTCAACTAATATGTATAATCTCTCTTTGCGGGGGTCTTTAGGCGGCTCTTTTAGTACACGCGGCGTATCTATTGTCGGAGAAACATTACGCGCTCCGTTCCCTCCGCTACCCCCGTTATACACGCGTTCGGCGGATGTTTTCCCTCGGCGGCGTCGGCCCGCGTCTGGTACCAAAGTTGGTGCTGCAAGTTTAGTGCCGGTAGGCTGATAATTTTCTAGAACATCGTCAGACACTAATTCTACCGTCTCCGCTAGGAGTTTTACATCAGAAGTTATATTTCCCTCTTTGTCTGTAGCATTTACTTTACCCCGCACCCGTACTACGTTATCTACTTCTAGCTTACCGCCATATTCCGCAAAAGTACTCGGAAATACGATAAATTCTGTCTCGGCGGACTTATTCTCCATTTTCACAAAAGCCATCTTATCGCCTTTTTTGGTCAAGATGGTTCGCACCGCTGTGATAATGCCGCCCACCGTTACCATTTTATTGTTATTTTCTGCGGTAATTAAACTCATCGGGTGGGTTTGCTCTTCAAAATAGGTATCGTATTTGTCCAAAGGGTGCGCAGATAAGTATAATCCCATCAAATCGCGCTCCCACAGTAGCTGCTCTTTTTCTGGGTGTTGTACTGGTGCCTTTTTAATTTCTACTTCTGGCACTGCGCCGGCTTCGCCCATCATGCCAAAGAGATCCGTCTGTCCAGAGCCTACATCTTTCTGGATTTTTGCTCCGTAGGCCTGAATGGCCTCTAAATTAAAGAGTAAATCAGAACGCGAATGTCCAAAGCTATCAAACGCCCCGGTCTTAATCGCCGCTTCCCAGGATTTTTTATTAAACTTAGAGCTATCTACGCGTTTGGCAAAATCGCAAATGGATTTAAATGGCCCGTTTTTATCGCGCTCCGGGATTACATATTCTTCTACTAGGGCTTTCCCCATACTTTTAATACCAGACAAGCCAAAGCGGATTGTCTTTTCTCCGCCTACGATACCAAAATCGCCATAACTTTGGTTAATGTCTGGCCCAAGTACTTTTATCCCCATGCGCTTGCATTCGGCGATTTCAATCGCCAAGCGGTCCGTCCAGCGCATATCCGCTGTCATTAGCGCCGCCATGAATGCATCTGGGTAGTGGGCCTTAAGATATGCCGTCCAATAAGCAATTAAGGCATAACACGCCGCGTGTGATTTGTTAAAACAGTAGTTCGCGAAATCTAGTAGCTGGCTCCAAAAAGTTTCGGCGATTTCTTCGGTTGCTCCACCAATCTTCACAGCACCTTCAATAAACTGAGGCTTCACCTTTTTCATCATGTCTATTTTCTTTTTACCTACCGCTTTACGCAGCGTATCTGCCTGCCCACCAGTAAACCCACACCACTCCTTGGAAATCTGCATGAACTGCTCTTGGTAGATCATAATTCCATAGGTATTTTTGAGGGAATTTTCTAGCCCAGGATGTAAATATGTAATTGGCTCTTCGCCATGCTTGCGCCGAATAAACGAATCAATAAACTGCATTGGACCAGGGCGATATAGTGCCACCATAGCGATAATATCTTCAAAAGATGATGCCTTGAGGTCGCGCAGATATCGTTTCATGCCGGCCGATTCTAGCTGGAATACGCCGGTTGTTTCGGCTCGCTGTAATAGCTCGTAGGTTTCCGGGTCGTCCAGTGGTAGTGAATACATATCTATATCGTCATGGTAAACCTTACGAATCATCCGGAGTGCATTATTAATCACTGATAGGTTAGATAGCCCCAAGAAGTCCATTTTAAGGAGCCCAATTTCCTCTACCTGGCCCATTGGGAATTGCGCAGCGATCGGGCCTTTGGCGGAAACTTCCAAAGGTAAGAACTTCACCAAATCATCTGGTGCAATAATCACGCCACAAGCATGGACGCCGTGGTTGCGAATTGTACCCTCTAGCCGTGAAGCAAAATCTATCACTTCCTTAGAAGTAGGGTTGGTTTCGTATTCCTGCTTTAGATCCGGCACATCTTTAATCGCATCTGCTAATTTCACATGATGTCCCATTACTGGATCTGGTACCATTTTAGCAAGTCTATCTGCCTCGGCATAAGGCACTTCTAGCACGCGTGCTACGTCTCGTACGGCGTTTTTTGCCATCATCTTACCAAATGTTGCGATATTGGATACTCTGTCAAAACCATATTTATTGGAACAGTATTCAATCACCTCGTCGCGCCGTGTATCCTGGATATCTGTATCGATATCCGGCATACTAATACGGTCTGGGTTTAGGAACCGCTCAAAGAGTAGATCGTATCTTAAAGGGTCTAATTCCGTAATACGCAAGGCATACGCCAAGATTGATCCAGCCGCGCTGCCACGCCCCGGTCCATACACAATACGTTGTGATTTGCCCCAGTTAATGAAATCCTGCACGATTAAGAAATATCCATTGTAGCCCATTTTATCTACCACAGATAGCTCGTAATCTATACGCGGCAACACCTTATGCACTTCGTCGCGTTCTTTATCCACTTCTTCCAAGATTTTCCGGCATTCTGCTACTGTCATATCTACGGTTTCTTCTAGTTTTTTACCACCATATCTATATACCAGCCCCTGGAACACTAGCTTATCTAGATAGGTTTTTTCATCTTCGCCATCTGGTACTGGGAATTTCGGGATCAAAATCCGCCCTAGCTGCAAATCTACATTGCATCTATCTGCAATGCGCTTGGTATTGAGCACCGCCTCAGGGCAGGTATCTTGCCAGTGGTCTATAATTTCCTGTGCCGGAATTACATGTAAGTCATAATCTTTTAGCGTCATCCGGTTAGTGTCAGACAAATTTGCAGCTGTACCAATACAAAGCAATACCTCGTGCGCATCTTGATCTTCCTTGGTAAGATAATGCGCGTCGCAAGTTACTACTAGCGGTAACCCTAATTCTTCGGCATGCGCCATGTGCCAATCGTTTACCTTTTTCTGCTCGGCAGAATGCGTAGTAGATTTTGGATGCCCGTGATCTTGCATTTCTAGGTAGAACCGATCTTTGAACACATTGCGGTACCAATCTATTAGTTCGTATGCGCGCTGGTCGTCGCCTGCCCGTATTGCTTCGGATATTTCAGACCCCATGCACCCAGAAAGACAAATAATCCCCTCGTTGTATTTCTCTAGTTCGCTATGATCTGTGCGCGGCTTGTAATATTTACCGTGTTCCTCGGCATTACTCATTATCCGACAAAGGTTTTCATATCCTTTATTATTCATCGCAATTAGGGTGATATGAAACCGTTGTTTGTCGTGTGCTGGATCTTTGTCAGTCATTTTGCGCGCAGCCACATAGGCCTCTAATCCAAGTAGAGGCTTTATGCCGGCCGCATTGCATTCTTTATATAACTCAACCAGGCCAGACATGGTGCCGTGATCCGTAACGGCCACGGCCTCCATCCCCTGTCCTTTGACATATTCAACTAATTCGGGCACCTTAGTTAGCCCATCTAGCAAAGAATAATGCGTATGGTTGTGTAAGTGAACAAAGTCACTAGGTTTCAGCTTCATTACTAATCTGCTGTTTTCTTATCTTCGGTCTTTTTCTCAGCAGGTTTTTCAGTTTTCTTTTCAGCAACCTTTTTCTCGGCTGTTTTCTTTTCAGCTGGTTCCTTTAGCTCTTTTACTGCTTTTTCTTTATGACAATCGCAATCTTCATCGCAATCACATTTATCGTCACCGTCGCACTTTGCTTTTACAGAAACAAATTTGCCCGCAATAGCTCCGGCAATTGCGCCAAGCGCTGCGCCTAAAAAGAACTTTCCTGCTCCGCTTTTATTTTTCTCGCTTTTCTCCGCCATCTTTTTTCCTTTCTTTAATTTTTTCCTTCAATTTAGGGTTGATATACCTATCTACGAACATTTCTACTGTGCCGCCAATAGAAGTCATACCTTTAACATTGGTCACAATGCCGTTGGTATTTTTGGCAATATCTTGCCCTTCGATCACTACTTTTTTCACTTCTTTGCTAAGATCCAGCAATCTAATAATCAATACGATTCCTAGAATCAAGAACAGTAGTAGTGTCATACTTAAAATTGCTACAATTATCCATTCTGCTACATTCATAGTATTATCTCCTTAAGATTATTATAGCACTAATTACTTGGATGCTTCTACAATTTTGCGTACATCGTCACCATAGTCTGTGTGGCTTAGTACATATTCGAGATGCGCTAAGAAATAATTTTTTGGATCGCCAGTAGTAATCCACTTGCCTTTACTGTGCGCTACTACCACATCGCCATGCTCGGCTAATTTGGTGATTGCGTCCACTGTCCATAGCTCACCATCTAGGCCAGTATTAGATGGCACAAGGTAATCAAATACTTCTGGAGTTAACAAATATCGGCCATAGCTAGTGAGGTTACTTGGCGCAAGGTCTGGTGTTTTTGGCTTTTCTACGATATGGCTCAAAGTTCCATTTTCTTTTAAAGCAATCATGCCGTATTTATGCCAAACTTCTTCCGGCATTTCTTGCGCAGCAATTACCGCTTTAGCATTTGGGGTTTTTTCGTAATCTTCAATCAATGTTTTTACATCCCCTTCACCCAAGATCAGATCATCGCTATACAGCACCACAAAAGCTTCTTCGTCTTTAACGTATTCTTTCGCGGATACTATTGGCGATCCATTGCCGTATGGCAGATTAGCGTCTTGTTCTATTACGGTAATTTTTGGAAAATTCAGCACCTTTTCTACCGCCTCAAATCTATCAGATTTTCCCTGCTTGTCCAGCAAAGCTTTTACATTTTCCGCCTTATTGTGGAAATAATCATCGTATATCTCTTTAGACTTAGTATTCGGTGTTGCTACGATGATAATTTCTTCTATTCCGGCTTCTACACACTCTTCTACGCATAGTTGCATTACCGGCTTGGCACCAATCGGTATCATCGCCTTTGGGATAGTTTTGGTAATCGGTAAATAGCGGCTGGCAAACCCAGCATCAGTTATAATTGCCTTTTTTACAGCTGACATTTTAATCTCCTTGTGGGTTCATTATAGCACAAGAAATCTATTTTTTCTTTTTTCGAGCCTGTTTGCGTGCTATTTTATCTTCTATACTTTGCGAGCGATTATGTACGCCGTAAATCGCGCTAGTTGCGCCCACTATTAGCATATACGCCCCAAAGAATCTCACAAAGGTAGAGATTTCGAAATTCCCTGCATTCAATATCACAATACCAATTATGCAGCCACATACGCCAGCCAATATTCTGATGAATCGGTCCGTTGGATCCACAGTGGATAAAAATCCATGGAAAATATCGATGACGCCAGAAATCACAGTATAAATAGATAATACTATAACACTATTGGTTAAATCGCTCTTGGCAAAGAACAGTAGCGCCATTGCTGCTATTACGTCTATGCCCGCATCTATTATAGAATTAACCCAGCCACGTTTTTTAGTGGAATTATATAGGGCACTCACAGAATCTACCACACCTATCAATAGTAAGAATATGCTAATCTCCGCAATTACGTTTTCTACCTCTGCCACGTTGCTAAATAGTAACAAAAACCCAAACACCCCCGCCAAAATCCCCCGTATTACAAATACTATCCAATGTTTGTCTATATATTTGCGATTCAATTTCGCCATAAAAATCCTTTATTACTTATGCTTATTATAACACAATTCTTTCGTATTTTTATAGTTTATGTTATAATCAAAACATAAAAGGAGAGTCTCTAGGAGACTCTCCAAGGGTTGTTCCGCTAAATTTTATTATTTAGCGGATTTTTTACTTCGGCGTTTCCGTCCAGAAAAGATGATACACAAAAGGTCAATTTGTATAGTCATTTTTACATCTACCTTTTCTTGGACCCTAACTTTTTATGAAGTTACCTATTAATAAAACTTAAATTAGCTGTGATTTCTTAACCAGTTAATTATATATTCTACTACCTCATTTCTCCTGGTGCTCTGTAATAAACGATGTCTTACTCCGCTGTATGTTTTTAATATTTTGTCCTTAGATCCAAGACGTGACTCGACCGTATCTAATCTTTTAAGATTAAGAATTGGGTCTACCTCTCCGCACAACAATAATACTGGCATCCTCACTTTCTCGAGATTTTCATAAGTAAGTGGGGCGCCAATCGTAAAGATACAACCTAATAGCTTTAAAGAGAAATAATTGCAGGCTAAAGGATCGGAATAGCTGTATTTTAACATTTCCGGGCTCTCGCTTTTAAATTTCTTTATTTTGATATTACCAAACAATTTATACGGGATAACCCTAAATATGGTAGTTAAAACAGGGCACTTTACTAATGGGTTAGAGAGAATGAGGAAATCAACATCGTCTTTCATTTCCGCATATCTAGTAGCGATAAGTCCGCCCAAAGAGTGGCCCATCAGAGCTATTTTTAGGTGGGGGTATTTATTTTTTACATAAAAAATTACATCACCTAAGTCGGCTACAAAATCGTTAAAATCATCTATGTATCCCCTTTCTCCACCGCTCTCGCCGTGCCCTCTAATATCTAGCGCCACAATCGAAATATTTGCTCCATGTATTTTTTTTCAAGAAAATCTTTGTACCTTCCCTTATGTTCGCCCATTCCGTGGACTAATATTACGCATACGCTGGAGTTTTTGCTATATCTTTCATCTAGCGCTATTTCGATATTATCTCTCGAACTTTTTATATATTTAGTTTGCGCCATATGCTCAGATGCCAAGTTCAACTATTTCCATTGGGGCGACGATCCCATTTCGTATATTATCTATCGCGCCCACTATTAATCTCTCGCTTCTTAGCTCACTCCGCATATTCATAATTTCTTTGTAGCTAAACCAGCCTACATTCAAAATCTCATTTTTGTCAAATTTAATTTCACCACTTATTAATTTAGTAGTGAAAATTATAGATACTAAATTATCGCCTTTTGACTTTTGGTTACCAATCTGGCAAACTCCAGTCACTTCTACATCGCAGCCACATTCTTCTTTGATTTCGCGCTCGGCTCCTGCCATTAATGTTTCGTTGGCATCCAGATGTCCGGCTGGCAAATTCCATTTACCATAACATTTCTCTTTGGCTTCCTGCACCAAAAGATATTTTCCACCCTTTTCTATCAACCCGCCTACTATAATATGCATTTATCCTCCTATTTTTTCATCTATTAATTTTTCTAAAGACTCAACTTTGTTAAATTGTAGATCGAACTTCGCTGCTGAAGAATCTTTAACAGCAAACCCATTAAACTTTCTTATCATATTGATATCATTTTCCCCATCCCCGATAGTAAAAACTTGGCCCTTCTCTATGCCCAGTATTTCTGCTAGTTTATCTGCGGCTACCTCTTTGCCAGCGGTTTCGGGTATTATGTCAAGAAACGCGATATATCCTCCAAGTACAGATTTATTATCAGTTAAGCTATCAAATTTCGTCAAAAAAGTTTTTTCATTGATCGTCTTTACTATATCTAAAGACGCCAAGCCATTGTTGTAATCTTTAAACCAAAAACGCATTTTCGTCATTTTTTCGAGCGGCTCAAAGCTAAAATCTTCCGCAGTCGCATTAAAGAAAGTGATTACTGGTTGCTCTGGCAATTCTCTTGTGATTTTAAATAACTCCTCCAAGGTTGTTTCGCTAAAGGTCGTAGACCAAAATATCTCGCCTTCTGCATTAAAAATTGTAGAGCCACTATCAAGAATCAGATAATCGAAATAATTTTTAAATTCCGGTAGTTGCCTTTTTACGGATGCAAAACTACGATTTGTCGCCACCGCGAAAATATTTCCATTATGCCGCCATCTTTGTATCGCTAAAAAATTCTTGTGAGTCAGTTCTTCATCATCTCTAAAATAAATAGTCCTATCAAAATCACTACAGATTAATTTTGTCATAATAAAATTATAACATAGCAACAATGGGCTTATATATGCCTAACTTTTTTACGGGCAGTTTCTACTATCTTGGTGATTTGGTATTTTACTGGATTTAAAATCATGTCGTGCGCTGGTGTATATTTTAATTCTTCACAACCAAATGAACGTTTAAATTCACTTACACCATAAAACCGGTGCGTTTTTTCGTCTAAGCCTACAATCCCCCACAAATTATACCGCGTGCAGCCGCGTTTCCTGGCTTCATCCATCGCCGTCATATGGAGTAGTGGTGCTGCCGAATACTTTGTGCCAAGCTGCGAAGATACGCCATAATGATAGCTCGCCTCTGCGCCGTAGAATATCATAAAATTCTGGGCTAAAATTTCACCATCTTTGCGCGCAGTATAAATCAGCACTTCATTGTTTTTGGCAAACGCCTCAAATTGTTTGGTAAGGAAGCTACTGGAAAACGCTACATATTTTTGTCGTTCGGCGTGCTTTTTCTCTAACTCACAAAACTCCTTAATGGATTTTTGCTCGGTATCGGCGGTGATTTCTATTTCGTTTTTCTCGGCCTTGCGAAGTTTCCGGCGGAACCCTTGCGACGCCCCTGCCAAAATCTCTTCCCGAGATTTATTTAAATCTAGTACCCCGGCATATTCTACGGATAAATACATCGGCGCTTTCTTTAATCCTAATTCTTGCATCAGTTTCAAGGAATTATTAGAAAGCGGTAATTGTGGCCGCACTCGCACAAACGCACACCTAGTATCTTTCCCTACTTTACGAATATCTGCAAAAATTTCACGCACCAGCTTCTTATTTTGCCAGTCCATAATCGGCCCACCAGCAATCGCCATATAAGTGCCGCGTTTGGCGGTTTCTACCACTCCGGCATAGGCCGCCACGATTTTGTCTTTATCATCTACCGCTGCGCGCCGCACTATTTTCTTGTCGCGATTTTTATGGAATTCGTAAAAATCCCACGATTGCAAAAAATTCGCTTCCGAGTGCGAGGTGATAAAATCATCCCATTTTTGCTGTTCTGTGATATCAACTATTTTCACAAATGCCTCCGTTTTTTACGTAAAGTTTCAAATGCAAAATCCGCCATGTAACGCATTTTAGAAATTATCATATCGTGCGCCGGCACATATTCTACCACTTCCCCGCCAAACCCAGTTTTAAAGGTGGTCACTCCGGCGTAGCGGTGATTGGGTTGCCCTGCGGGTGCAATTCCCCACAAGTTAAACCTTTCGTAGCCTTCGGCTTTCAAATCTTTCATTACTTGCCACAATAGAGCGTATGCTCCTGGCATTTTACGATTTAGGTCCGTAGAGGCTGCTTCGTAATAATCTCCCTCTTTGCCATCTTTAATAATCATACCATAGGCAACTGGCCGAGCATCACTGGTTTTCGCTACATAAATTGCAATATTTTCACCAAAAGCTTCTTTTTCTGCTAACAAAGTTTTAAGATTTGGTGGCACAAAACCTTGGCGCTTGGCCGTAGCGGCTTGCACCTTACGAAACTCTTTAAAAATGGCTTCATTATTGCTTTTTTCTACTGTAATTCCTTGCTTAGCGGCACGGCGCACCTCATAGCGCGTCTGCCGGCGCATATTGGCTAGTAGCTCATCTTCAGGTTTATTAAGATCTATTATTACTGTATGTTCTGCTGCAAGGTGCATTGGGGATTTTTTAAGCCCTAAGGTCGCCAAAATTCGTAAATTCTCTGGACTGTTTTTTAATTGCGGCCGCACTCGTACAAACACACACTTTTCTTTTTTTGCAATCTCGGCAATTTTCTTAAATGCTGAGGCCACCAATTCTTCATTACTGTAGTCTAGCAGTGGTCCGCACGGAATTTCCAAATATCTTCCGCGCTTGGCATTTCGCACTATGATCAGGGCGCGTCCTTTTCCTCCGAAATCTTCCTCTATAACTTTATCGCCGAGTAGTTCATTCATCTTGCCATATGCTGGCGATTGTAGAAAGTTTGCCTCTGGAAAATTTTTAATTATTTCTTGCCAATTCATTTTTCACCCTCCATATATTCCGCTATAATTTTGCATGCCGGTTCCAAGTCTTTTTTATTGTAATAAGTTGGTAGATTGATGATTTTTTTAGCAACTTCTGTAGCTACCGGGCATTTGTCTTCTGGAAAATGCACTTTTTTATAGTATCGTTCTGGGGACACCGGTCTCTCATACCAAAATCCACCGAAATAATAGCCTTTAGTCTGTAGCTTTTTTAGTACTTCTGCTCTGTCTCGCACTAGACAAAACTCCCGTATTGGTGCTTCACCAGATTTCTTTAGTTCTTTTAGTTGCTTCAGAGCCAGTTTGGCTTCAAACTTTGCAATTTTGCGCTCTAAATCTAGCTTATTGTCTGCGGATTTTTCTACCCAGTGAATTTTTACTAAGCAGCGCATCCATATACCACCTAAATGTACATAGGATAGCCCACGCGAAATAGTACCTAGCAGCGGATAAAATCTGGCTCTTAAAGTATCTGAGACTTTCGGGAGTTTGCTAGGCGCTTTAATTGCGCTTTTACAGGGGTGGCGTAAAATTACTGCTCCACCAGAAATGGTGTCTATGGACTTATCTTTGCCAAATGATAGAGCTGCTGCTGTGCCCACTGTTCCGGTCTCTCGTCCGTCTGTGTATTTTACTCCCACGCAATGTGCCAAATCCTCAATGATTGTGAGGTTGTGCCGTTTGGCGAATTTTTCTATAGCGGTAATATCTACTGAGTTGCCCAATGAGTTTTGGATAATAATGCCTTTAATCTTATCCTCTACTATGTGCTTCAGGCTTTCGATATCAAAATTTAAATTTTCTTTATTAATGTCCGCCCAAATCGGCACTAGCCCAGCCGCTTTCACCGCTTCATATACTGCATAACAGGTAAATCCGTTCACGATTACCGCGTCGCCTGGCTCAAAATAAGCTTTCAACGCTAAAGCTAGTGCAGATCTTCCATTTTTTGTTAAAATTGCTTCGCCACTGTACTTCTGCGACAAAAACCTTTGCAACGCTCCGCGATCTTTTTCTAGCCCTACAGCAAAAGTATGTGCCCATAATCTCCCCTTATAATTTGCTGCCGAACCTAAGAAATAATGTTTTTTCACTTCTTAATCCTTTTGATTAAGGCGGTTAGAGCACGCGCTAATTCATCTGGGCTAGAAATATATGGTGCGTGAGTCCAATTAGCGTAGAATTTTAGTTCGGCATTTGGTAATTTTTCATACATCACGGTGGCCTGACGTGGTGGCGTCGTGGTGTCCTTTTTGCCCCACAGGATAAATGTTTTAGTTTGAACTTTGCTAAAATCCAAGTCTTTGTCAGACGCCAACATATTCGCTAGAGTCTGTTTCATGTTTTCTGGGGCACGCGAATAATCTGTCGAACCGGTAATCTTGTGGAATGCCTTATCTATAATTGGCACTTTTTTTAGGGGTTTACCAATTTTCGCCACTTTTTCTACTAATCTTTTTCGCGCAGATGGCTCGTATACCCCTGCCGCATCTAGTAAAATCAGATATTTTAATTTCTCTGGATTTTTGGCGCACAGATTTAGTAAAATCCGTCCGCCGTTAGAATGTCCTAGAGCTATCGCCCCATCCGGGATATTTTTATCTGCCCATTCTACATAGTCTTCAATGGCAAAAACTTCACCGGATTTTTCCGTCAACCCGGGCACGTGTAACATTTTTACACTAATACCATTATCACGTAACATCGCCAGGGTGTTTTTCCACGGTTCCACCGTGTAGGTCCACCCATGAATAATATATAAATCAGCCATTTTGCCTTCCTCCAGTTATTTTTGCGCACCTAAATTTTAAAATCACGAATCCAGCCCCCAACTTTTCCGCCGTTGCACAGCTGCTTTTTCTCTTCGGCATAGTTTCCTTGCGTCTTTCGGGTCGGCCAATAATTTTTCAATAATCCATTCTAGGTATTGGCTACCCTTAAAAATCAATGTCTCGCGCCCTTTGGTACGTTTTTCTATATACTCCAAGGCTTTGCGTGGGTCTAATGTAGCCACTGCAGACACCCCTAGTTTTTTAAGCTCTGGCGCGGTGTATTTTTTGGTCCTACGGCCTACTAAAATTACCTTCTCTGGTTCTACATCTGCAATCAAACCGGCTAATTTCTTGTGTTCTTCCGCCTCGGTGGACCCTTGGTCTACGATATCGCCGATTACCAACCACTTATGGTCCGCGTGCATCCGTTTTGCCATGTCTAGGATGGATGCCATAGATATCATGTGCGCATTATAGCTACTATCTACAATTTCTAGTCCATTTTTTCCCTTGAAATACGAACTTCGCCCCGGTGCTACGGTAATATCGGAAAAGTCCGATTTAAACGGTATCTTGAGATATTTCATTAAATCTTGCAATACCAACAGATTAAATGCGACATCTTTCGGCTCCGGATGATTAAAATGAAAAGTGGTGTCACCGTAAGTAAAATCCGTAGAATCAGGGTAAACTACATACTTCTTAATTTCGGTTTTCTTGATCGGTATCACCTTGGCCTTGATGTCTTGCGTAGCGGTTTTCATCAACTTAGAATTTGCATCTATGTATACCAATTTGGTAGTATTTTGCGGCAAAGTAGCAAACTCTGCTGTGATTGCCTCATCTAGGCTGGCGAATTTACCTTCCTCTACTTCTTTTTCAAACTGTACTGCGTGTGATCGCCCAATTGATACCCAGATAGTCACCTCTGGTTTAAGCCATTTAGCTAAAAATTCAGCTTCGTGTGGACGTTCACCGTCTATCTCTACCACGTAAAATTTTTCTTTATGGCGTGAGAAGAAAGCCTTGAACGGTGCCGCCGCAAACAGATGAATCCAGCGCAGCTTTGAGCCACGAACTCCTTTTAGCCCCAGAATATCAAAACTCACCCCAAAGGCGGAGTTTGCGTCATGTGAGTAGTGGGCTTTTTTGCCCATTTCGTGTTCTACCAGGTGAAGCATCGTGGTTTTACCAGCCGAACCAGTAATTGCGATCACGCGTGGCTGCCAATGTTTTAGTGCCCTATCTGCAAAATGCCTAAAATACTTCGCTGCCACGAAATAAAAACGCTTCTTAAGCTTAGCAACTGTCATATAGATATTATAGCACTTCTGGCCTAAAACTGCTACCATCAAGGGGTAAATAGGCTGGCCGCATCAAAAATCCCCCTCTCGGGGGATTTTAGCAAGAATTCTACATTTTGATCTCAGCGTCTACGCCAGCTGGGAGCGAGAGATTTTGCAAACTCTCAATCGTTTTAGGAGTAGCGTTGGCGATATCAATCAAACGCTTATGAACTTTCATCTCGAAAGCCTCACCGCCAGTCTTATACACATGTGGCGATTTCACTACGGTGAAAGTGCTGCGTTTGGTAGGTAGTGGAATTGGGCCACTCACGCTTGCGCCAGTGCGAATCGCAGTATCTACGATTTGGCGTGCACTTTGATCGATCACACGGTGATCATAGGCCTTCAAACGGATACGAATCTTGAGGCCTTCATCTCTTTTGGTATCTGCCATTTTTGTCCTTTCTTCCCTATAACCTTAGATAAACACTTAGATGGTTTGTCGATAAGTTTTTAGGGGTAGATAATTAATTGCTATATACCCCCATTATGCCACACTTCGTCATAAAAATCAAGATAAACAGTTTTTTGCGACCGGTTAAAGGGCCCGCACGGGGCGGACCCTTATATTATAAGTCTAGTCTGTTTTTGTTCCCGAGAGAACATTCTGGGCGATTCGCCGCACACGGGTATCGGGGTCGTTTAGTGCCTGTTCGGCAAACCGATCCAGTGCGTCCGGGTTATCAATACAAGCGTTAATGGCCGCAAGTCGCAGAATAGCTCCGTCCAAATCATACCATTGCTGTATTACTTCGAACGGTATATTACGCCCGCGGCAAGCCTGGATTGCAGCATTGAACGTATCCGGATCAGTTTTCCGTAATCCCTGATCTATAAGATCAAGCGGCACGTCGTCTCGGCCGATACAGGCGTTCATTGCGGCTAGCCACAAGTATTTATGGCCTAAGATATACCATTTTGTGTCTATCCAATCTTGGATCCACCCTATAGGTACATCTTTTCTACCCTTAAAACTTTCCGCCAAATCGTGCCGGTATCTCCCAATACCGGGCTTTTCTAGCTCGGCCTTCAAAGTTAATAGATCTTGCGGTGGTTTCATGTTTTCACCTCCTTAGACAAACTAGACTATTAATGTGCATTCCAATGTCCTTATTATTTCACACCAATTTTTATAAGTAAAATGTTCAAGTTTATTTTGATTGTAAAAACCACCGGCTGAGCCGGTGGTTGTAGGCTAATGGTTTAACGATGGCGCCAAATTGGCCGCCAATCTGCCGGGTGTCTGGCAACGATATCTTCTGAAGTAGCCGGATGATGATTGTCGTTAATCAGGCATCCAATATATAGTGCTATTGCAGCGGTTATTACTAGCCAGTAAGGCCATGATTCTTGCGCCAAAGCACCGAGATTTTTTAACATTGAGCCGGGTATCTTTTCCTGTGCGAACTGACAGTAACGCCAGACAGTGACGATGGTGATCGTCAATAAAGACAGCAATACCCAGGGTATAAATACGTACCCTACAATATCGCGTGTTATTTTGGTCGGACTATGTAAAGCTCGCGTCTCGTAACAGCCCTTTTCATTATTATGAAGCGCAAAACATACTCCGAATGAAATAACCAGTGCCAGTACCCATATCCATACCGTATCGATAGCTTCATTTAGCATAATAGTGTCGGTTCTTCGGGCAATTTTATTAAACATACCGATAAATGCCACCACAATTACGCCAAAAGCCAAATCTCCAGGGAAAAATAGCTTGGCTTGATGTTTCCATATTGGGACTGATCGCCTCTCGAAAACCCACCCAACCAAGAACATTGTTCCCGGCCAGAATAACCAAGTCATTAACACCATGAGAAATTTACTAGCCGGATTGGCAGTGTACATACTCATTAAATAATCAATAATAATGTGCATAGTTCCCTCCTAAATTCGAAAATCCAAGCCTACAACCTAATTATAGCACAAAATACCAAAAAAGTCAATATTAACAGAGATGAACTACCTTTTCTCTGTAAAAACGCGGAGTTCATGATAATAATAAATATTCCCCAGAATAAAAACCCCGATGAATAAGAAAAATGTGCCTACGATTGGAAAGAATAAGTCATATTTTGGCCTAATCATTTCGGACACTACCAGCCCAACCATTACTAAAAACGCCATCATCGGTACAAAATAAGCCAAGAAAAACACCGTTCGCCCGTATAAAGTATGAGAGAAATCCCGTAATAATTTCCGCATTTCCTTTATACTTAAGCTATAAATACTCTTTTTCTCACTCATTATACTCCTTATGTTTATAATGAGATTATATCACAAAAATCCCCCGTTTACACGAGGGATTTTGGTTGGAAGGGGAGTTGTTACATCATCATTCTTCAGGCCAAGCCTTGCCAGTGATTCTGCTGTAGAGCTCGACATATCTCTGGCGAGTCTTTGCGATAATTACATCGGGAAGACTGGTAATATCTTCGCCACGAGCCTTGGCCTCCGCCAAATAATCTCTGACGATTTGCTTGTCGAAAGACTTGGGCTCTTCGCCCGGGACGAATGTCTTCGCATCCCAAAAACGCGAAGAGTCGGGAGTTAAGATTTCGTCACCGAAGCTGATAATATCATGCCAAAGTCCAAGCTCGAATTTAGTATCAGCAATAATAAGATCACTATGCTCGTATACATAATCACTAGCTTTTTGATAGAGTTCGATACATCTGTTACGAATATCCATGGCGACAGAAGCGCCTTCGCCTTCGGCGACCAAGTCAGCGTCTTCGATAATCTTTGCCATTTCTTCAAGTGTGATATTTTCGTCGCGCTGACCTTCCGGAGCCTTGGTGGTAGGGGTAAAGATTGGCTGCTTAAGCTTACTACCTTTTACCAATCCGTTTGGTAAATCTACGCCACAAATCCTGCGTTCACCCTGCTTGTAGAGCTTCCAGATACTACCAAACAGATACCCACGCACGATGCATTCCACCGGGAACATTCGAAGGTTATCCATGATAGTAAAGCGCCCAGATAATTCTGGTGCGTTTTGAAAGGAAGGGCCACCCTCGAATGCGTCAATATCGAGGTAGTTAATGTATCTCATATGCGGAACGTCTGCGTAAAGATGAGCAACCGGAATACCCCAGGAATCGTCGGCTAAATGAGCAAATTCAGCCGAAATGGCGGTTAAAATTTTGCCTTTATCCGGGATTTCGACCTTTAACTTTTGGTCAAAAGCCGAAACACGGTCGGTGGCTACAAGCATTATACAGTCAATGTATTTGTCGGTGTAAATTTCGCGCACCTTGCCAGATGCGGTATGCTTGAAATTGCCATATTGTTCTTGGAATTTCAAATTACATCACTCCTTTTTGTAATTTCCAACCAAAAAATAAAAGAACTCCCCCATTTCTATATTTTAACATTTTCTAGCCAATAAGTAAAATTTGTTAGCTACAAAAAAATCCCCCAGTTAAACGGGGGATTTTTTATCAATCTAGAAAACTAGATTATTTGATAACCTTAGTGATAACACCAGAACCAACCGTCTTGCCGCCTTCGCGGATAGCGAAACGATCTTGTTCGTTCATAGCTACTGGAGCGAGCAATTTAACCTTGAAAGTTACCTGATCGCCAGGCATGACGATTTCTTTATCGGCTGGAAGCTCTACTTCACCGGTCACATCAGTAGTGCGGAAGTAGAATTGTGGTTTGTAACCCTTAGAAAATGGAGTGTGACGACCACCTTCCTCTTTCTTGAGGATGTAAACCTGAGCTTCAAACTCGGTATGTGGGGTAATGGTGCCAGGAGCAGCGATTACCTGACCGCGTTCGATTTGATCGCGCTCGATACCACGAAGGAGCAAACCAGCGTTATCGCCAGCTTGACCTTGGTCCAAAGTCTTGTGGAAAGCTTCGATACCAGTTACAACCGACTTTTGAGTATCTTTAAGGCCAACGATTTCAACTTCGTCGTTCAATTTTACGACGCCCTGCTCGATACGACCAGTAGCAACAGTACCACGGCCTTTGATTGAGAAGACATCTTCGATTGGCATTAGGAATGGTTTGTCAAGATCGTGTTCTGGTACGTCAAAGTATTCATCCATAGCTTTAACGAGTTCCATAACGGCGTCTTCGTTTTCCTTGTCACCCTCTAAGGCCTTAGTAGCAGAACCCTTGATGATAGGAGCGTTGTCGCCATCAAAACCGTACTTATTCAAAAGATCACGTACGTCCATTTCTACAAGTTCTACGAGTTCTGGATCAGCAAGGTCCATCTTGTTGAGGAAGACGATGATCTTAGGTACGTTCACCTGGTGAGCCAAAAGTACGTGCTCACGAGTCTGTGGCAAAGGACCATCATTGGCAGCAACTACCAAGATAGCACCATCTACCTGGGCGGCACCGGTAATCATGTTCTTAATGTAGTCTGCGTGGCCTGGCATATCTACGTGTGCGTAGTGGCGCTTCTCAGACTCATACTCCTGGTGAGAAGTAGCGATGGTGATACCACGAGCTTTCTCTTCTGGAGCGTTATCGATTTGGTCGTAAGCGACTGCCTTGTTAACATCACTTGGCAAGCGCTTTGCGAGTACGTTAGTAATCGCAGCAGTTAAAGTGGTTTTACCATGGTCGACGTGACCCATGGTGCCGAC
>CAMKRV010000012.1 GCA_946415265.1 uncultured Candidatus Saccharibacteria bacterium
GATTATCTTGACTATTTATTCCCAGCGTAGTATACTATTGACAAGTCTGGTATCAGACTTTTTTGATACCACTCAAAATATATAATAAGGAGTAAGATGGCTAAAATTACAAGAATTAAGGCAAGCGACGGCCCTTCCAAAAAGGAAGAAGCAGACGCGCCGGCAATTACTCGCAAAAAAGTTGTCGTAAAAGACAAAAAGTCAGAAAAAAACAAAAGAAAAGAAATTAAAGCTGCTGAGAAAAAGGTAGCAGCAGATAAGAAGTCCGACAAAAAGCCGTTTATCTTGTTCCGGCCTTTTGTGTATTTAGGACGGTATTTGCGTGATTCTTGGCGAGAGTTGCGCCAGGTACGCTGGCCCAATCGCAAGGCAACCTGGAAAATGGTGCTTGCGGTATTAATCTACACAGCTATTTTCGTGATTTTTATTTCACTTTTGGATTTGTTCTTTACTTGGCTATTTAACTTAATATTAACTAAATAGAAAGGAATTATTGTGGCAGTAAACAGATATGATGACACCCGGGCGTGGTATGCGATATCTACCTACTCTGGGTATGAGGATAAGGTGGCTGATTCTATCAATCAACGTACCAACACCGTAGAAATGGCAAACAAAATTTTTGAGGCGATTGTGCCAAAAGAAAAACAAATTGAGATTAAAAACGGTAAGCGAAAGATCGTAGACCGCAAGATTTTGCAGGGCTATGTGCTAGTGGATATGAAATTGTCTGATGAAACCTGGTATATCATCCGTAACACTCCTGGGGTAACTGGATTTATTGGTACCGGTACGCAGCCAACGCCAGTGTCTGAAAAGGAAATCACCAAGATTAAGAAGCGCATGGGCGTAGAAGATCCGAAGTTCTCAGTCAAATACGAAGTAGGAGAAGTAGTTTCCATTACTGACGGGCCGTTCAAGGGCTTTGATGGCTCTATTTCTGAAATTGATGCTGCCAAGGGTAAGCTGAAGGTGATGGTGTCAATGTTTGGCCGCGAAACGCCCGTAGAGCTAGACGCGTTGCAGGTGAAGCAGTTAAACTAATATATCTAGACAAGAGAAAAGACCGCCGGGGCGGTCTTTTTGGCAGTTTAGTTGGTCTCAGCGGTAGTGTTTCTCATTAATGCCATCGCCAAGCGGTAGGAGGTGGCGAACGTTTGCGAAGGACTTTCATCTACCGCCATTAACTGGAGGAAGTAGGCGATTTCTTTCCCGTCTTCGTTCAGGCGAGGAATTCTTGGATCCTTCTTGGCATTAGTTGCGTAAAAATTGCAAAACTCGTCGTGATCAAGCGCAACATAATGCTGTGTGACCAGATACTTGATAGGGGACAAAAAATCACTTTCAAAGTTAAAGTCCGCGGACAGTCGTTCATCAACATGAGCGAATGCGTATGCAAGAGCCCGGGTAAGATGATTGATTCCCTCTGAATTCTTAGACTGTTGCAGACAGCCTAAGAAGCATCTGGTAGAAGCCGCAGGCAGAAAGATAGGACCGCTTTTAGCGAGGGACTCAAGGATTGCCAAACCGTGGCCCCTCTGGAGCAAAATTTCGGTACATGCGCCGACCCGATTCGGGTCGAGGTCTTCGATGCCTTTCATCAAGATACTTGCTATCGCCTCTGAACTTGCGCCAACTAAAAACTGGCGTACTGTTAATGTTTCATACAATGTTACATACCTCCTTAATGATTTTGCATGAAAAGCTGCTACAGCACCTCTCGATACTGTTATTTCTATTTTATCATACCTTTAGCTTTTTGTCAAGTTTTTCTCGGTGTTTGTGTATTTATGTATTATTTGTTGAACGTCTTAAATTACTTATTTGTTTGCAAAAAATAACATGACTAAAGGCGGGTACTGAGGAATGTTTTTACTTTATAATTCTTGACAAGAATCTAAAATAGAGGTAAAATTACGTTGTTACGTATGCTTCTAAACTACAAACTTTAAAGAGGATTATAGCGATGGCAGAGAAAAAAGTTATCGGTAATTTGAAATTACGCATCCCGGCGGGGCGCGCGACGGCAGGACCTCCGGTAGGTTCTACGCTCGGTCAGTGGGGTCTAAATATGATGGACTTCATCAACCCATTTAACGAAAAAACCAAAGATTTGATGGGGAAGAACGTGATTGTTCATATCCGTGTATTTGAAGATCGTACGTTCGATTGGAAGAGCCTGGGTCAACCAGTGGACGACCTGATTCGCGAAGCGATCAAGATTGATAAGGGTAGCGGTAAGCCAAACGTAGATAAGGTTGGTAAAATTACCAAAGCTCAGCTTCAAGAGATTGCTGAGAAAAAGATGGATCAGCTTAACGCCGTAGACATCGAAGGCGCAATTAAGATTGTCGCTGGCACAGCTCGTTCGATGGGTGTAGAAGTAACAGAATAAATTAAAATTAGTCTTACAAAAGTACGCTCTTATAGGGGCGTATTTTTGTATGCTATTAACATTGTGGGGACTTTATAACGCCAGTTACGTTACAGCAATGAATATATATAGGGCATTGCTTCAGTGCAAACGGGATCTAAGGATTAGGTCACTCAGCGTTATCCCGGAAGGGATATTACGGGAATATCCGGATATTCATTTTCTGAAAATCCGCGAGGAATCCGAGACGCAAGCCTATTTGGAGAGTCTCGATGTGGTTGGCGTTGAAAAAGTTATACACGCCATCGAGTATATGGTAGAGTATGGCTATGCGTATCGTACCGTGACCAATAGGGTTAGAGAGTACGAATACCAGATTAAGCAACATGGCAAAAAGACGGGGTATGGGGTAGATCCTGACAGTGTCGGCAGAAAAGGACTTAGAAATAGGTCTAGCGGCCGAAATACGAAGATTGACGAGACGAAATGATCTCCATGGAGGCTCCGTGCCTCCCTTTTTCTTGCCAAAAGCGTGAAAAATTGATATAATATATGTAGTTAATTTAACCGTGGGAGGAGAGTATCCGTTAGCACCACAGAAAGGAAAACATGGCCGAAGAAGAGGTCAAAACTATTGAAGCTACCGAAGAAGTTATAGAAGAAGTAGCTGAACCAGAGACTTTTGCAAAATCTGGTAAAAAATCTAAAAAACATATCGAAGAAGTTAAGGCCGAAGAAGAGCGCCAAGCCCGCAAGGCTGAGCGTGCCGCAGCTGATGCCGTCGAAAAGCCAAAAGGCGCCACACCGGTGACTCGCCCTAAATTAGAGCGCCGTGGCAAGAAATATCAAGAGGCTGCTAAACTTATTGAGAAGGGCAAGGCTTACACCCTGAAAGATGCTATTGAGTTAGCTATAAAATCTAGTCCAGTCAAGTTTGATGCGAGCGTAGAAATCCATGCAAGACTCGGAGTAGATCCTAGACAGGCCGATCAGAACATCCGCACTACTATGGTACTTCCAAATGGTAACGGTAAAACCGTACGTGTAGCTGTGTTTGCCCCTGCCGATATCTGCAAGGCCGCTAAAGCTGCCGGTGCTGATATCGCCGAAGACGAAGAATTCTTGAAGCAGCTAGAAAAAGGCACGATTGACTTTGATGTACTAATTTCTACCCCGCAATATATGCCAAAACTTGGTAAATTCGCAAGGCTACTTGGACCTAAAGGCTTAATGCCAAATCCAAAGGCTGGCACTGTGACTATGGATGTAGAAAAAGCTGTGAAAGATGCAAAAGCTGGTAAGGTGGAATACCGCGTGGATAAGCAAGCTATTGTACATATTGGTGTAGGCAAAGTTTCGTTTGGCGCTGATAAGCTGATGGAAAATACTAATGCGTTCTTTGATTCTTTGAAAGCGCAGAAGCCAGCATCGCTTAAGGGCTCTTATGTGAAGTCGGTATTTATTACTACCACGATGGGACCATCAATCGCAATTGAGAATATCTATAATTAGCGTTTGTTAAAAATAGCCCTGCGGGGCTATTTTTTGTGGTATACTGAAAATATGCATTTAGACTTTAGCAATTTGGGAACGCCAGAGATGATTATCATGGCGGCGGTAGGTCTGGCGCTAATGTTTTTTGGCTATCGCATCAAAAAAGTTGCGTTTTTTCTGATCTGGTTTATTCTGGGATATAATTTAATGGGGTTTTTGATGCCCACTATTAATAATCTTGTGCCGCAAATTGCAGAGAATAATCTCTATCAAATACTATTGCCAATTGGCGGCGGGTTACTATTGGCACTACTTGGATTTTCTATAGAAAAATTATGCGTAGGCGGAATCTGTTTTGCACTGACAATGGTGATAACCATACAATATTTCGGCACAGAAATGCAGACTTTGGCAATTGGTGGTATTATTGGCATCATTGCGGCCGGAGCCGCCGTAACGCTAATGAAGCCTGCCACTATAATCGCAACTTCTGCAGCCGGAGCTTACGCGCTAACGATAGCGATTTTAGCACTTTTCCCAGGCATCAATAAGGAAACATTTTATTTTGTGATTTTAGGTGGCCTCGCGCTAATGGGTTCAGTTTTCCAATTTCTCACCACAAAAAGAATAGATTAACAAAAATCACCCTTTTACGGGGTGATTTTTGATTGATACAATTAGCTAACTTAATTCTATAGATTTGCGATTAAGCAAGCTCTACAGTAGCACCAGCTTCTTCAAGAGCTTTCTTCATTGCTTCGGCGTCAGCTTTAGCAACTTTCTCTTTTACGGTAGCAGGAGCACCGTCGACGATAGCCTTAGCTTCGCCAAGACCAAGTCCGGTAGCTTCCTTAACAGCCTTGATGACTGCAATCTTTTGTGCGCCAGCATCTTTCAAGACAACATCATATTCAGACTTGCCTTCATCGGCGCCAGCGTCAGCACCACCAGCGACAGCTACAACAGCTGCAGCAGGCTCGATGCCATATTCGTCTTTTAGCAATGTTTTGAGTTCGTTAACCTCAAGCACGGTCATATTGACGAGCTCTTCGGCCAACTTTTTGATATCGGTAGCCATAAATTATCCTTTCTATTTGGTTTATGGCGGGTCCTGTCCTCGCATTTTCCCCCATCGTGCTCGGCTATCGCCTGCGCGCGTCGGGGGTCCCCCAAGCTCGGCCACCCGCCGGAATCATAATCAATTAATTAGTTGCTTCTTCTTTGGCAGGCTCTTCGGCCTTTTCCTCGGCTTTTGGCTCTTCGGTTTTTTCTTCTGCTGGTTTAGTTTCAACAGTCTCTGGTTTGTTTTCTAGGCCAGAAACGATACCGTTGATACCAGACAAAAGCGTATCCACCACCTGAGCGATAAGTTCGTTCTTGGTTGGTAGGGAACCGAGAGTAGTAACTTCTTCTTTAGAAAGAGCAGCGCCCTCGCCATTGAAGCCGCCAACGAGTTCCATCTTGGCGTGGGTTTTCGCGAACTTCGTGAGAACCTTTGCCGCATCGAAATCTTCGTCGGTGCCAAGCGCGTAAAGCAATTGACCGGTCAAGCCAGAAGCGTCGGTGTCTTTATAGGCGGCGATTTCTTTCATCGCGACCTTGACTAGACGATTCTTTACAACCTTAATCTTGATATTTGCTTCACGAGCCATTTTGCGGAGCTCTTGTAATTCTGCTACGGTAAGACCCTCGTATTTGGCGTAGACCACCATTTTAGAATTAGAAAGAAGCTCGGTAAGATCAGCAACCAATGTAGTCTTTTTATCTTTTGAAATTGCCATAAAAAGTTCCTTTGGTTATTTTTTGATATTGGTTAGCTAATTGTTAATTAACGTCACCAAATTATTACAAGAATATTTCCTCGGTGGCATTATTAAACACTAGAATTAGTGTCGCCACTGTCTTTGGCAACTGGTTTTATTATAGCACAGATTGACAAAAAGTGCAATATCTGATGTTTTATGATATAATCTTATTGTGTACCTTAAAGCGTATCCTAAGGAGGTGAAGAGATGCCCTGGTATATTGGAGGAGCTATAGTACTATGGATTGCAACAGTTATCATTCACGCAAAGTCAGACGAGGAGCCGGATAACCGTACACCCGATGAAAGAGAGCGCGAAGAGCGCTTCTGGGATCATACGTTATAGATACGCTAGGTATTCGTGCCCCGCAAGTATGCGGGGCAAATCTTATGGCTAATTTGTAGTATAATGGATGTATGAACGATTTTGATTATTTGGGTGAAGGGGAAGTATATCTAGATGGTGCATGCCAAAGTTTGCGCCCGCGACCAGTGATTGACGCAATAAACAAATATTATACCGAGCATAATTCTTGCGGTGAGCGCGTGAAATATAAATGGGGCGTAAAAACTGATGAAAAAGTAGAAGAAACTAGGAAGCTGGTGCTAAAGTTTTTGAAGCTTTCGGCACGGAAGTATACGGTATCCTTTACTTTAAACACTACATATGGCATTAACTTGATTTTAAATCAGCTGGAAGTGCATCATTTTAAAAAAGTAATGACGAGTGACATTGAACACAACTCGCCGTTTCTGGCTACGATGGCGTTTAGCGAGAAAACTGGCCTACCGCGTGAAGTGATGACGCGCGAAGAGGATGGCTCGATTAATTTGGCAAACTATGATTTCGACAAGGCCGTAGTAGTGGTGAACTGCGCGAGTAATTTTGATGGACGAAAGCTAAAAAATATTAAAGAACTAGTCAAGGCCGTGCATAAAGCGAGTGGGATCGTAATTATTGATGCAGCTCAAGCAATGGCGCACTCGGCGGATATAGTGCGCGGCGTGGAGGCAGATGCGATATGCTTTTCGGCACACAAAATGTATGCGCCGAGTCTAGGCGTAATAGTATGGAGAGACGACTTGACGTCAAAACTCACACAAAGTTTTGTGGGTGGCGGTATGGTGGATGACGTAGAAAAAGATAGTTATTTACTCTCGGCAGAGAATAAAGAACATAGATATACGCGCTTTGAACCGGGCCTACAAGCATGGGGTGAAATAGTTGGACTAGGTGCTGCTTTAAAGTGGCTAGATAAACTATCTAAGAAAGCCTGGCAAAATCTGGAAAACAATACGAAAGAATTGTACGATTTCTTGAAAGGTTCAGAAAAAGTACATATGGTAAACCATGAACCAAACCCTACTATGACTTTTTATGTGGAGGGGCTAGACTCTCATTTACTAGGAAACGCGCTAAGCCGCGAAAATATTATGGCGCGGACCGGATATTTTTGCGTACATTATTATTTGGACCATGTGCTTGGACTCCCACCTCTAATTAGATTTTCGCTAGGGCTACACAATCGCCCAGAAGATATTGCAAAGATCAAAAAGGTAATGGAAAAAATTATTTATTAGTGCTAGAATAAATATATTATGGTGTGTATAGCTGCTTTTATTATTTTGGCGCTGATTGGCGTGTTTGTGGCAATCATTTCGATTTTTAAGCCCAAAGTGGGTAAGGCCTACTGGAAAATGTTCAAAAAGGCGTGGGGGTGCTTATGGAAAAAAGTACGCCTGCAAAAATGTGAAACCGGGTTTAAGGATGACGTAAAAAATACTTTGCTGAGTCGCGTAATCGTTAGGCATCCAAAATGGGTAAAGCCATTATCTGTAATTATTGAAATTATCTCTGTTTTGATTGTAATTATAGCGGTGTGGGCGATACTTACAGCGATAAAATCCCTGTTGGCGCTTTGGGCGCTAGGTTCATGCAATGTAACTAAGCCCTCGGCATGTTCTTTGGGTGCAGAAGTATGCTCGATAGACGAGAGTGAGCCGAGCAACCCTATCGAAGCTACCGGTCGGTGGTTTACTGAATGGGGCGAGATATTCGAAGCCATACCAGATAAATTCCGCACATATAGTGCTGAGGATTATGATTTTAACTATGTAACCGTCAATGATAATGCAGATAATAAGCCGGTGGCAGTAGATATTTTTGACCCGGGATGCTCCGTATGTATGATATCTTACCGCAATCAAAAAGCGAGCGGATTCTTTGATAATTATAATGTGCGCCTAGTACCATTTGCCATTCAGGATGCCGATAATAACTATAAGTTTAAGAACTCAGAAATAATTGTGCGTTATATGTTTGCAGCTGAGCAACTGAGAACTGCACTGGCGATAGAAATTTTGGATCATATTTTCACCGGGAAAAATAGTGAGGGAATATCATACCAAAACAAATTCAATGAGGACTATTCTCGCGAAGAAGCGATAGCGAAGTTGGAGCAATGGATATTGGAGGCTGGTTTTGATGAAAATGGACTGGCAGAGGTGCGGAAAATTGTCGCCTATCCGGAAATTACAGACAAAATGAATGAAAACCGCAAAATTGTAGAAAGTCAATTACGGGTGAAAGGTATCCCAACCATGATTTATGACGGTAAACGTCATACGGGGCTATATAAAGCTAGTGATTAAAAATGTAAAAATTACAACATTTTGCGCGTGACCGGTGTTTTTTAGGTGGAAAACTTTTAGAAAAAATTCTTGACTTTACGACGAAACAGATATAATATAATATTAATACTATGTTTAGACAGGATGCGAGGTGATGTCTGAAATACCAGAAAAACAAATAAAAAGGTTACGAAGTTTACTTAGTGAAGCTGAGACTAATTTGTCGGCCGCAAAGGAGCTTTTAGTTTCTATTTTGGGCGACGGAGAGACAATTTCTGCGCCACGTGAGACTGTGGTTTCTAGCCCAGAAGGTAAGATTATTGAAGGAATATTTGACGGCCAGATTATGATTGGCCCCGATGGTAAAAACTATCCTGTACCAGCTAACTATGCTTCTAAGTCCAAGTTGGTAGAGGGCGACATAATGAAGCTCACCATTACGGAAGATGGCAAGTTCTTATATAAACAAATTGGCCCCGTAGAACGAAAAACTGTAATTGGCACTTTGGTACACCATGATGACAAATATTTTGTAGAAGTTGCCGGTAAAGAATATCAAATTCTATACGCCTCTGTGACATATTTCCACTTGAGAGAAGGCTCGCAGGTGTCAGTGGTGATACCAGCAACCAACGAAGAGGCGACTTGGGCCGCCGTTGAAGCTGCACTATAGGCTTAGACCCTCTTTCGTAAAAGAAAGTCTACCAAAGGAACATTTTTTATTTTTAGCAAATTGCTCCACAATTTAAAATAGGATAAAATACCAACCTAGGAGATTTCATTTAAGAATTTTTTCCTACAAATTACGACTTTACTGGGGTATAATAAATATATATGAAGGCATTATATCGGAAATACCGGCCATGCAAGTTAAGCGAGGTAGTCGGGCAAGAACAGGTAACCAAAGTTTTGGATAATTCTTTGAAACAAGGCAAGGTTTCGCATGCGTATCTATTTATCGGGCCGAGAGGGACAGGAAAAACTAGCGTAGCACGGATTTTTGCACACGAAGTGAATGGTTTTAAATATGAGCTAGAAGATGATTATGTAGATATTGTAGAAATAGATGGCGCAAGTAACCGTGGAATTGATAATATCCGGGAGCTACGCGAAAAAGCGGCCATAGCGCCTACCAGCGGTAAATATAAAATATATATTATAGATGAAGTACACATGCTAACAAAAGAGGCGTTCAATGCACTCTTAAAAACCCTAGAAGAACCGCCGGCGCATGTGATATTTATCATGGCAACGACAGATGCGTACAAAGTACCAGTTACAATTACTTCTCGTGCACAAACTTACACTTTTAAGCTTGCCGATAGCAATACAATGCTAGATCATCTAAAATCTATCGCTGAAAAAGAGGGAATCAAAATAGATGATGACGCCTTAAAAATAATTGTAAAGCGCGGGGGTGGATCTTTCCGTGATAGTTTGTCACTGCTGGATCAAATCTCTACATTATCCGACAAAGAAATCACGAAAGATCTAGTAATTTCGGCGATGGGACTACCGGAAGATGAAAAAATCGCCGAACTACTCACAGAATATATTAGTGGAAATATTGTAAAAATTACAACAATTTTGAAGGACTTGCTGAACACGGGCGTAAAGCCAGAAACTTTGGCTGAAGAAATGATTACACAAATCATTGCCGAGCCTAGGCCGGAACTTTTGCCACTACTAGCGAAACTTCCCGAAGTAAAGGCGCCATTTCCTGAAGCAAAGTTGCTTGTGGCGCTCGCTGTAAATCTGCAGGGTAAAAGCAGCGACAATAATTTGGCGTTTACATCCCACTCGGGGGCGCGTCCAGCCGGCCCGTCAACGGAAGTTGTCCGTCAGTCGTCGCCTCGGGAGAACGAGCAAGCTCGTTCTCCAATCGGCTCCTCCGATGGTCTGCCACGGGCGGCTGGCGCTACCCCTCGGTTTGCCAACCTCCGGACCCCCCTTCGTCGGGACGCAAACGCCAATAATTCAGAGTATGCGCAAAATACTCCTAATACAATTGAAGACGATAGCGAAAATGCAATTATCAATGAAGCAGGCAGCAATAGAAGTAGTGAAGATGCTCCGAACAAAAACCAGACAAATACTCAGTTCGATTGGGGCACTTTCGCTGAAAAAGTACAGGCGATGAACGATGCAGTATATTCACAGCTTATGAAAACCATGCACGAGTTTGACGGCACCACGTTACATTTATATCCGGAAAGAAAAATAGTTAAAACTATTCTTTCGCGCGACAATAATAAACGTATCTTAATAGATGCTAGTGGCGGCGTGAAGATAAATATCCACGAGTATGGCGAAAAACCTAGTAATGCCGAAAAGGACGAAATACTCAGTAAAATTTCTGATATAATGGGAGGAGAGGTACAAAACGATGGAGGAGGAAACCCGTTCTAGTAAAGACGGCCGCGTGCCGCCACAAGATGTAGTCGCCGAGAAATCTTTACTCGGTGCTTTAATGATTTCTAATGAAGTTCTGCCAGACGTACTCACAGTATTACGCCCGCGAGATTTTTACGAACAGCGGCATCAAACTATTTTTCAGGCCATCGTGGATTTATACGATCAGCATAAACCGGTGGATTTACTCACTCTTACATCGGATTTAAAATCCAAAAAGAAACTAAAAGAAATAGGTGGGGCGCCATATCTGACAGAGCTTTCTAATTTTGTGCCGGCAGCATCGCACGCCAAGGCTTATGCAGATATTATAGAAAAAGCCTCGGTGCGACGGCGGCTAATTAAGGCCGGTACCGAAATCGCCAACCGCGCCTACGAAGACGACGCCGTAGCAGATAGCCTAATCGGCGATGCAGAACGCGCACTTTTTGAAGTATCTGACAAAATCATCAAAAGCGATTATGTGCCGATGGAAGAGCTCCTGGCTGATGCGTTCGACAGAATTGAGGAACTACACAAAAACAAGGGTGCACTCCGCGGACTTAAAACTGGGTTCCGCGACCTAGATAAGAAAACCGCTGGGTTCCAAAAGGGGGATCTTGTGATTATTGGTGCGCGGCCGGCGATGGGTAAAACTACTTTTGCGCAGAACTTAGCTTACAATATTGCTAGCATCAATAAAAAAGGCGTGTTGTTTTTCTCGATGGAGATGGCAGCCAACGAAATTATCGATCGGATGATTTCTGATGTATCTGGCGTAGATAACTGGAAAATGCGCACGGGGAATTTATCGGACGAAGAATTTCAACGCATTGGCGATGCGCTAGGGGAGATGGACGAAATCCCAATTTACATAGACGACACTAGCTCAATGACGATTGTAGAACTTCGCAACAAGGCGCGTCGCGCGATGCACGACCATGACATAGGCATAGTGATAGTAGATTACTTGCAGTTAATTCAGGGCTCTGACCGCTACAAAGGTAACCGCGTACAGGAAGTAACGGAAATTTCGCGTGGTCTCAAGATTTTAGCTCGCGAGCTAGAAATCCCAGTCATTGCTTTGGCGCAGCTATCGCGTAATGTGACCGGGCGCGATGATCCGCGGCCAGTGCTTTCTGACCTTCGTGAATCTGGTTCTATCGAGCAGGACGCCGACCTTGTGATGTTTCTACACCGGCCAGATTATTACAAGCAAAACGACGATAATTATGAAGAGACACATATTACAGAACTACTAGTGGCGAAGCACCGCCACGGCGCGGTGGGGAAGATTGAGTTATACTTCCATCCAGAGCTGCTCCGCTTTATGTCGCTGGATAAAACCAGGGAATAATTGTCTCATTTTAGAAGTCTAGTAATCTCAAAACCAACCTTTTGTTTGCGCCTACGAAATAGGCGGGTCCTGTCCGCACATATTTTTCTGGTAGTGGGACTTGGATTTTTAAGCACGTCATACGCTGGCAATCCAGGAAAGATTGCCCTAGCGGGCAACTTTCTTGGATGCGTCAGGAATATACGTGTTAAAAATCCAAATCAAATTTTATACTACCAGAAAAATACGTGACGGTCACCCGCCGGTAAATTATCGCGCCAAACACCGCACCGAGAAACCACGTTGTGTACCATAATAATCATTTAATATTGGCTTGTTACTGCTAAATTGAAAATATCTAGCATAAAAATAAATATCTTCTTTTTTCACGTTATTGTACCAATACCAACCAGTGCTCAAGCCAGTAATGCTATAATCTATATTACCAGAGCGAACGAAATAAAGTGGAGCACTACGAATTAAGTTAAAACCTTGAGCACTATAAACCATTGAAGTAGGACTACTTATTACGCCTTGCAAATATAGCATTTCCCCAACTTCGTCGTCACCCGCATTCATAATCTTCCAACCAGAAGGGCAAATAGAATTCAGCGCATCTCCTGACGAAAAATCACTAGTATTATTGCTTGTTATAGTTGCTGGCCAGTTATAATAATTACCGGCGTGGTAGTGCGTGCAATCATCATGTCCCGCATTTGTGCAATCTTGTAATGAGCTGTAAAGTATATCACTGTCATTCGTCTTTGATGTATAATAATAAATGTCGCCAGGATTAGCGGAGTATGGATAAGTCTGACTAGCTTTCCAGCCAGGAACGCTATTACCGCTAAAATTAATTGTGCTTCTTTCCGGTCTCCACTCTGCATCATTATCTAGCACCGTCCACCCTAAATCCGTATCCCAGTGAGTATAAGTTCTGCTACTGTCTAAATCTAAATCTAAGTTCTGCGTCATCCAACAATGTCCATCAGCTAGTTTAGTAGCCCAGTATACTTTATTGTCTCTTAAGTCTATCAGCTCAATTTGTGAACCTTCACCTATTACTTCTGTATTATTACATATTTCAGAAGTCATATCCTGCATAGCATAATAACCATTATGTCTAGTCTTACCAGCAGCAAAGTATGATTCTGCTAGGTTCATTGGTGTAGGTTTAGCAATGGCTATAAAGTTAATAGTGCCAGTATAGACTCCACTAGGTTGAGTTTCACTTGCTTTGGTGGCTATCTTAAAGTCTATTGGTATAGCAGTTTGGTCATTTGAATCAACTAAGGTTTTACTGGTTTCGTTAGATAGACCGGAATAGTTAGACCAAGCATTGCTATTGCTATTATTAGATAACCTATAGCTATACCCCCAGGTATTATCATTAGTTAGACTAGATAAACTAGCATCCGTAGCAATACTACTGAATACGCTAGTGCCATTAGTGTGAGTTAGATTGCTATTGCTATTATTGTTATTACTGCCATTACCACTATTACCATTATTATTTACCATAGCAGATAATGTATAACCATATGCCGCATTAGTAGCTACACTTACCGTAATAGCATTACTATCTGCAGTAATACTTGGTGTAAGATTATCTATTACTAAGTTTGAAGGACTAATAGAAACAGAAATACCAGGATTAAAGGTAAACCCTATACCTACATTACTTTGGTATGACAATGCGGAAGTAAATGTTATGTTTATAAAGCTTAATATTATGATTGTTGAAGCCAAGGTTATGATTTTTTCTTTCCCTGTAAAATGGCTAGTTATATTTCTAGAAAACGGTATTATGTTTTCTAAACCTGATGTTATGTTATTTTTGTTATTCCGCATCCTTTTACCTCGTTTAGAGTTCTATTCGGTTGCGGTGCCATCTTTGTAATATATGAAAAGGCGTATACAAAAATGGCACCGCAAGGGTGCAAACTCCATTATGTATTACAACTTTCGTATCGTACATAGGAACCTTACGGTGCCGTCTTTTATACGATACGTAAAGTATAATTAAAATAAGTTGTAATGTAATAATGAAGTTTGCATTTTTATTGTAGCATAGTTTAATAAGTTTGTGCGGAAAAATAAAATGCTTATGGTATTAGAAAATTACATAAAATATGTTATAATACCTATGTGAAGAAAATTATTATTTCTAAACTTTTTTTGTACCGATATAGGTTTGTGATCGGGTATGCTATACTAGGGCTGGCATTTGCGATACTCTTAATTACGTTGCCAGGGTTCGCGCAAAATGGATTATCTGAGGCAGAAATTAATTCCGCAACCAATTCATATTATTTAGGAAAAAACGGCATACTAAACGGAGATTTGGTAGATTTGCCGTATAGATTACTCCAAAAAGTATCTATTATGATGTTTGGACTAACACCGTATGCGATAAAATTACCAAGTGTAGTAATCGGTCTACTACTAGGCTTCCTATTGATTTTACTGCTTAACCGATGGTTCAAGAGCAACGTATCGCTGCTCGCGTCATGTTTAATGGTGCTATCTACGCCATTTTTATACTTGGCCGGAAGTGGCACGCCATTAATAATGCTAGTATTCTGGCCGACACTACTTTTGTGGCTAGGTTCTAAAATCCAGGGTGAAAAACGGCCACGGCCAGCGTATTGCTTTTTATTCGCCATCGCTATGCTACTATCCATTTTCACACCATATATGATATATTTTGCGGTATTTTGCGTGATTTTTGTACTAGTGCAGCCACATCTAAGGTTTGTAGTGAAGGGTTTGCCAAAATTGCCATTAAGTATAGTAGGGATTATCGTGCTGGCCGGATTTGTGGTACTAGGAATTAGTATTTTCCATCATCCAGAAACAATAATGGAACTACTATTTACTAAAGATTTTCACATGGGGGAGTTTTTCGGAAATATCGCAGCGGGGCTAGCGCCGATGTTCTCCTGGCATCATAGCTTAGAAAGTGTGTTTTTGGCACCGCTTATTAGCTTGCCGATTTTTGCCTTGGCACTAATTGGACTATTTTCTACAACTAAGGGGTTCTTTGCATCACGCAATTCCATTGCTTCTATTTTGATAGTGTTTTGCTTGATTATTACTGGATTTAACCCAGAGGCGATCGTGTTCTTTATCTTACCGTTTTCTATACTGGTAGCACATGGGCTAAAATATCTACTGGAGAAATGGTATGGACTGTTTCCGGCCAACCCGTATGCTAGGATATCTGCGCTACTGCCGCTCACTATATTGTTTGGGTTTATGATTTTGCCGGGGCTTTTACAATATATCTATGGATATCGTTACAATCCTAATGTGGCGGACGAGTTTAGCGATACGCTAGAAGTGATACGAAAAAATCTGACTGATGAACATTTGTTAGCCACCAAAGATTATGATTTTTATAAAATCTTGGAAGCATCTACGGACATCAGAGTAATAGATAAAATTGAAGAAACAGAAAAATTAGCAGTACTAGGCAAACTAGAGGACAAGCCGGAGCAATACACCCTGAGCCAGATTATTACTTCCCCAATGCGTGATAATTCTGATATAATATATCTATATACATATACTGAAAAAGTGGAAGGAGAATAATATGGGCCAAACTATGGACCAAATGAAGCTGCTGAATCAGCTGCGCAAAGCTCAGAAAGAGTTGAAAAATGAAATCGTAGAGGTAGAAGCCGGTGATGGTGCCGTGGTGGTACAAATTAACGGTGAACTTAAAGTAAAGAAAGTAAAGATTGACCCAGAAAAGATAGACTTAGACGATATTCATGAACTAGAACGTTGGATAGAGAACTGTATGCGTGATGGCTTTGCAAAGGCGCAGGAGATCGCCACAGACAAAATGAAGCCGCTAATGGGTGGACTCGGCAATCTTGGCCTTGGGATGTAAATGTTACCCCAAGCACTCAATAACGCAATAGATGCGTTGGGTATGCTGCCCGGTGTAGGACCGCGTACGGCAGAGCGCTACGCGTATTATCTTTTTAAGACTAATCAAAAAGTCGCAGATAATATTGCTGATGCGTTGGCGAATTTACATGATGGCGTAAAATCTTGCCCGGTGACTTTTGCTTTGATAGACGCAGAGGATGATGTGTCGCCGCTATATGCAGATGCTACGCGGGACAAAACTACGGTGCTGGTGGTGGAAGAACCACTAGACATTTATGCAATAGAGCAAACCCACGGTTATAAAGGCACTTACCATGTGCTAGGTGGCGCGGTGTCGCCGATAGACGGAATTACGCCAGACCAATTACATATTCGCGAATTAATTGAACGGGTAGAAAAAGACGGCGTAACGGAAATAATCATTGCCACTAATCCATCAGTAGAAGGCGAATCTACGGCGTTGTTGCTAGAAAAAATGCTACACGAAAAATATCCCGATTTAAAGCTTACCCGCTTGGCGCGCGGGTTGCCACTGGGAGTAGATTTGTCCTATGCTGATCAAATTACCTTAAGTGCAGCTTTAGAGAATCGAACAAAATTGTAAGATAAGGAATATTGGCTTCTGCCGGTATCTTTTATCTAGTAATTTTCTAGCGCTTTGAAATCTACTTTGGCTAATTTAGTCTTAGGTAATTCATCTATAAAACGAATTTCACGAGGAATTTCGTACTTAGCGAGGTACTTTTTGTAAATATTTTGTAATTCTTTTTTGGTGGTGCGTTCGGATACGTCTTTTTTAAGTACGGCAAAGACTACAATTTTTTCGCCACGAAGTTTATCTTCACGCCCCACTACAGCGCAGGCTTCTACGTTTTTACATTTCAAAGTCACGTCTTCGATATTGGCCGGGTAAATATTGTAGCCATTTGAAATAATCATACGTTTGAGACGCGAGCGAAAATGCACCACACCGTGTTCATCCATATAGCCTATATCGCCAGTGCGGAGATATTTTTTGTTGCCCACCATAATGAAGGCTTCGGCGGTTTCTTTTGGTTTGTTAAGATATCCTTTCATGACAGAAAGACCACGCACTAGTATCTCGCCGTCTTTGCCGGTGGCGGCTGGCTTTTTGGTCTTGAGATTCATAATGATAACTTCATTATCTGGCAATGGATAGCCGATACCATCTGGATCTTCGGCTACGTTTCTGGTTGAGAAAATAAAGCCGCCGGAGGCCTCAGTAAGACCGTAGCCATTTTGAAGTAAGGCTTTAGAGCCGTGCGCTTTTAGAAAATCATTGATTTTTTCTTTACTGGACATACTAACCATGTCGCCGCCCGAAACTACAAACTTAACATGTCTCAGACCATCTTTTTTGAACTTAATCTTGGTAAGATAATCAAAAACCGTCGGAACACCTACCAGTATGTTAACTTTATATTTGGTGATATATTTTTTAAATTTTTTGGGATTAAACTGAGGGATTAGAAAAGAGCGCGCACCAAAGCAAAGTGGCATATGGATACAACAACCCAGCCCAAAAGCATGGAAGTTCGGCAAGAATGCCATAAAGGAATGATCCGTCTTAAATAATTCCGGGACAAGATATTTAGCACCTAAAGCTTGCGCATTAAAATTAAGATTCGAAAGAACAATGCCTTTGGGTTTACCCGTGGTACCACCGGAGTACATAATTACCGCGTCGTCAGCCGCGTTAACGCGAGCATGCGGGTTGCCAATAAATCTATTGGCTTTCATAAGGAATTTATCCCACGTGATAATATGCTGGCTTTTATTGATATGATTTTTACGGCCTTTGGTAACCTTATAAACTGCGCGCACTAGCAGATCCATAGATCTGGTAGGCGAGACCACAATAACTTGCTCTACGTTGGTGTTTTTAATCACCGCTTCTACCTTAGGGTAAGAAATATCCACGCAGAGGATAATTTTAGATTCTGATTGATTGAGATAATCTTCGATTTCTTTTTCAGAAGAAAGCGGATGAACCATGTTGGCCACAGCACCAATTTCATTGATAGCATAAAACATATATACGGCTTCTGGGGTATTAGGCATACAAATGGTAATACGATCACCTTTTTCTGCGCCAATAGCCTTTAGAGCTGCGGCGACTTTATTGATTTTTTTAATCATTTCTTTATAGGTGATTTCATTATCAAAGTATTGCAAAGCAGTATTGTGTGGCCACTTACAAGAAGCCTCGTAAACCACATCGTATAAGCCACCTTCGGCGTATTCTATTTCTTTGGGGAGCTTCTCGATGTAGCCATATTTGGCACGCTCCAGTTTCATGTCAATTTTGCGCAAAGTGTTTTTAATTTTTTTATAGATATATTCTACAGGCATAGTATATATTATACCTTATTTGTGATAAAATAAATAATATGAGCATTTTTAAGGCAGATAAGAAATTCGAACGTTTTGAAGATATCGTACCTGAGCTACTTAAGAAAGAGGGCGTGAAACTTCTTTTGTGTGACCTAGACAATACTTTACGCTTGCATTCTGAGAAAGAGCCGGCAGATGAGCTTGCTAGCTGGATAGAGGATTGTCGTAAGGCAGGAGTAAAAGTTGTGATTATTTCTAATAATGGTCGCAAAAAGATGATGCAGAAATTTTGCGAACCAATTAATGTGCCTTGTGTGTGGTGGGCAAAGAAACCCGTGAGCACAAAATTAACTGAAGCGATGAAAGAATATGGATTCAAACCAAGCGAGACGGTAATGCTGGGCGATAAATGGTCTACCGATGTACTTGCGGCAAAGTTTGCCAAAGTACGTGCCTGGAAGGTGGAGCATCGTAGGAATATTGTATGAAGCAAACGAATAAATTAACTGGGCCAACTTACCTTACCATTGCACGAATGATATTGTCGGTATTATTTATGGTTTTCGTGTTGCTGCCAGAAGCTTGGGCTAAGATTGTAGCGCTAATACTATTTATTGCGGGAGCAATATCAGACTTAGTTGATGGCAAATGGGCACGGCACGATAAAATCGTGACGGATTTGGGTGCTTTCTTGGATCCATTAGCAGACAAAATGTTGGTAAATTTGGCGTTTTTGGCACTGGTAGTACTCGGCATAATACCGGTGTGGGTATTCGCAATAATATTAGTACGCGATTTTGCAGTAGACGGCATGCGAATGATGGCAGCGCGGGATGGCGTTACAATTGCGGCATCTTTTTATGGCAAATTAAAAACCACTGTACAAATGACAGCGCTAATTATTCTGTTGTTAAACTTAATTGTAAACTTGGAATTGTTTGCGATTTTAGGCAATATTACATTATATGCGGCATTAATACTTACAATTTTTTCCGGCGGGGATTATTTAATCAAAGGCTGGAAAAAAGTTATTAAGTAATTAAAAGAACAGCGCAGTAATAATGAGTAGTACCGTGGCTGTAAAGGCGATGGAGTCTATGCGATCCAAATAGCCGCCGTGGCCTTCGGTGCCGCCGACCAATATTTCTAACTTTTCAAAGAATTTATTTTTGATGACGATTTCGTTAGAGTCTTTTACTTTGAATTGACGCTTCAGATAGCTTTCAAACAAATCGCCCATTAGAGCAAGTGGCCCGCAGAGTAAATAAATATAATCCGCACGACCAAGCACGGTAGTAAGAATAAGTACTAAAATTATAGAGATAGTTAAACCGAGTATGGTGCCTTCCCAAGTTTTATTTTTAGAGATTTTAGGGAAGGGGCGGTGGTTTTTAATGATTTTACCACCGAGCATCTTGCCACAAAGATAGGCAAAAATATCGTATCCACAGACGCCAAAAATAAGATACCAAATTTCTACCACACCGATTTGTGCAATAAACATAGAACCATAAATCAAAAACATTATTTCAACAATCGCAAGAATGACATTTTTAAAATGTGCAACTTTTTTGAAGAAACTTAGAAGTTCTATGCCGGCAATAATGGCGAATACGCCAAATAAGATTTTAAATGGCACGGCATCAAAAGTATACATAGCAATAAGTGCGACAGCAAATAAGCCCAAGCCACAAATCACCCTCACACGAAAGTTTTTATCCATATCCACATTATACCACCATTTTGGCATGATATAATATATATTATGTATAGTGTGTTTTCTGAATTTGTGAAAAATAAAAATCGGATTTGCGTAATACAGGCAGAAAATCCAGATGGTGATTCTCTAGGTAGCGCAATAGCTTTAGATTATTTACTCCCAGATAAAGATGTCTCATTATATTGTCCAGTAGATATACCGAAATATTTGCATTATTTTAGTGATTGGTCTAGAGTAACAAACGAATTTGATTTTAAGGCGGACGGATATATTATAGTAGATACCGCGGCCGAAGTGCTACTTTCTAAGCTGTTAGATGATGCAGCAATCCGGAACAAGCTGTATTCGGCGCCGGTATTAGTGATAGACCATCACGAGACACCTGACGATATAGAGTTTCCGCATGAAAGTATCATAGAAATCCGCCCAGCTTGCGCGGAGCTGATTTATAGCATTGCAAAAGACCAGAATATTGAAATTGACGTGAAAGCTGCCGAAGCGATTTTTCAGGGAATATTATCTGATACGCTCGGACTAACTAGTTCTTCGGTAACAGCAGAGACCTTTGAAATAGCGGCGGATTTGACGCGACTAGGGGCGGTTATTTCCGACCTAGAAGATCGTCGCCGTGAATTCATGAAAAAGTCACCGAGGATATTAGATTACAAAGCCGACCTAATTAAGCGAATCGAATATTCTTTGGATGGAGAATTAGCCACGGTACATATTCCATGGGATGATATTCGCGAATATTCTGATGAGTATAATCCTAATGTACTAATTTTGGAAGAGATGCGCCTGGTAGAAGGAGTAAAGGTAGCCGTGGCGGTAAAAACTTATCCAGATGGCAAGGTGACTGGCAAAATCCGTACTGCATCCGGTGTGCCAATTGCTGAAAAGATTGCCGGATACTTTGGCGGTGGTGGCCATCCACAAGCGGCTGGGTTTAGAACATACGACACCACTTATGAAGAAGTAGTGCGTGATTTAATAAAAATAACTCCGGAGATGCTTAAAGATGTTCAATAAAAAATTAATTCTTAAAAAAACACATGACTTTTGCGCAGTGAAGGAACCGCGACTAACAGTAGTATTTATACATGGCATTGCGTCGGATTCGTCTAGTTTTACTAATGCGTTAAAATATTTAGAAGGCACCACATCTTTAAAGGACATTAGGTTTGTAGCATTTGATTTGCTTGGCTCGGGCCAGTCACGTTCTGGTGATGATTTAAATTATGATTACAAGGAGCAAATCACCGCTCTACATAATTCTATCGAAAAATTAAAACTCAATACGCCTTTGGTGCTAGTAGGGCATTCTATGGGTACTTTTATCGTGACACATTATGCGGATACCTATAAAAAATCCGTGAAGCATTTAATTTTGGTCTCGCCACCGATTTATACGATAGAAGATTTGGAAAATCCGGCATTTGAAAAGGCTTTAGATATGTTTCGCGATGCAGTTAGCTTAAAAAATCGTCAAGTACTAGAGACTAAAGCGTTTAATAATTCACTTAAGAATATCGTAATGAACAAAAAGAACTACAGGGTCTTGGTCGGAATTAAGACTCACGCCACATTAATATATGGCGATCAAGATGCATTCATTGCGGCTTATAATTTACCAAAAATTTTGAAAGAGAATCCAAAATATCTCACTGCCATAAAAACCATTGGACACCATGGCGTATCGCGCGAAAAATATAGTAAAATGGTTGGCATACTAGAAGGGATTTTGAATGCTTAAACTATATAATACTTCGACGCGCAAATTGGAAGAATTTAAGCCTATAGGCGAAGAAGTAAAGATCTATACTTGTGGGCCAACGGTATATAGTTTCCCGCATATTGGGAATTATGCGGCGTATACTTACTGGGACCTTTTAGTGCGTACTTTGAAAGCCGATGGCTACAAGGTGAAGCGAGTACTAAACTTAACAGACGTAGGACATCTAACATCGGACGGCGACGAAGGAGAAGATAAGCTAGAAAAAGGCGCCGCACGCGAAGGCAAAAGTGTATACGAAATCGCGGATTTCTATATTAATATCTATTTGAATAATTATGCCAAGATGGAATTTTTACCGGCGGACGTATTGGCGCGCGCGACTGATTACATAGAATCCGATATGCAAGCAGTAGACAAAATGACCACGGCTGGCTATACTTATGAAACTAAAGATGGGGTATATTTTGATACTTCCAAGTTTATAAAATATGCGGATTTTGCGCGACTAGATTTGGCGGGGCTACAAGCTGGAGCGCGAGTAGGATTTAACACTGAGAAACGCAATGTATCGGATTTTGCAGTGTGGAAATTTATTCAACCGGGCGAAAGACACGCCATGCGCTGGGAGTATCTAGGCCGGCCAGGATATCCAGGGTGGCACTTGGAGTGCTCTACTATTATTCATGAGACTCTTGGCGAGCCGATAGACATCCATACCGGTGGAGTGGACCATATCCCAGTACACCACACCAACGAAATTGCCCAGACTTACGCAATGACGGGGAAGGCTTTAGCCCGCTACTGGCTACATTGCGATTTTATCACCGTGGATGGGCAAAAGATTTCTAAATCGCTAGGCAATACTTATACTTTGGAAGATTTGGCGGATAAAGGTTTTTCGGCGATGGACTACAAAATGTGGTTACTTTCTGGCCATTATCAGGGCACTAGGAATTTTACTTTTGAAAGTTTAGATGCCGCGAAAAACCGGCGAAATAATTGGCGCAGCCGCATTGCTCTCTGCTACCAAATTCCAGAGAAACAGCAAAATTCTAATAAGAGTTTGCATTTTACAGAAATTCTTGCCGCGGTAAATAATAATTTGAATTCCGCAGAAGCGTTTGCATTGATAGATAATTTAGATTTGAATTTGGCGGATTGGCAGAAAATCGACGAATTATTTGGCCTGCGACTAATTGCCGATACGCCGGATATTTCGGAAGAACAATACGTGCTGATTAGCGAGAGAGATATAGCACGAGCCGCGAAAGATTATGCTAAATCTGATGAAATTAGAGACAGGTTGCTTTCTCAAGGCATTGCAGTGAAAGACACGCCGGATGGTGGGGTGTGGGAGTATTGCTAGCTTTATAAAGTTTGCAAAAGCGAATAAGTCTTTCTTGTTGAAACTTCAAAAACTTTCTTTTCCTTAACGATAAAATTACGCCAAGATAAAAATTACAACATTAGGCAGATTTTCGTTCGCGAAGACAAGCTCTACTCACGAAAATTGTAATGTTGTAATTTTTATATGGGTAATTTTATATGTTGCGGAAGAAGAAAGTTTTAAAGTTTTGGGGGCCCGTTTTTGATCACCTATCAGTACTATCTAGCTATACAACGAATGGAAAAACCGGCGCTCCTAATTATATCTCCACTACCACTAAAATCAGCACGACTTCCCGCAGAAGAACTGTTGAGCATAAAGAACCAAGAATAAATACCGCTTCGCGATGTGCTTGACTGATAAAAACCAGATGTACCGTAAGTAATTGTCGCGTTGCTAACTCTCCCAGACTTGGCCAGATATAAAGGCGAGACGATTAAGCCGGCATCAGAGTTACTGTTATTGTCATTGTATAAATAATTTAATCTATCCATTTCATTAGTTGAGCCAATAACAGCAGCGGATTGATTGGACACAGTGGGTAATCGCCAGTTCCTGGGGCAAATAGAATTTTTAGGATTTTGGGATATATTATTCAATGTGTTGTCTACAAAAGAGGAGTTATTGGATGCTATTGCGGCGGACCAATTATACCAATTTCCTAAAGATGTATGACCAACTTCTGCACTGTCAATTTTGTTGGCAGAATACGGTAAATTTTTAGAATTAACCCAGTTAGAAACAGTGGCATTCATAAAACCAATTGTAGTGCTAGACGGGATCCAAGAAATTACGTTATTATCAATGGAATACCCATCATAATAAGACTTGCCGACATTTACGTCGTATGTATTCAAATCTGTATTTTCGGACGTTAAAGCTATTTCGTGCGATAGATTTAAATTCAGGTTTTGGGTCATCCAGCAATGACCGTCCTGAAGTTTAGTGACCCAGTAGGTTTTATTATCTCTAGTATCTATTAATTGTGTAGTGTTTTGCTCGTCTACTAAGCTAGATGCTTCACAGATAGAGGTTTCCATATCTTGCATTTTGTAGTATCTGCCTACGATATCTCCTACTGGTATATCTTCGGCTTCGGGTGATGATTCTGACACTACTGTGCCATCTGTTTTGAGAATAAGTTTAGTTTTTCCGGCTAGGGCAAAGGCGTGTTCTATAGTATCAGTAGGATGAGGAGCGGTAGATGGGTGGAGCATGACATATTTAACTTGCCCATTATAGACGCCGGCTGGCTGTGAGCCTTCTAGATAGATGGCATAAGTAGTAGTAAAGGCAGAGTTTTTAGTGACATCGGTAGTGCCAGGGTCTTTATGGACTACTTTAAGCCAAGAATTAGGGACTAGACTATAGCTAGTATAGCCATTGTCTATGGTAGGGGTATAGGCTCCGCTATTAATGACAGTTAGTTTCATAGCCCACTGCGAAGTATCGCCAGAAGTATTGGTGCCGGTAGGTATACTATAAGTGTCACTAATGGTGCTAGTAGGATATAGCACATTGCTGCCTTCACTATTTCTAGTATTACCAATAGCATAGACTACGTAGCCATTAGGGTCATTGCAAGTAGTGTTGATGGTGGTTTTGCCAATTTCGTTTTCGTAGGTGCCGGCCACCATAGAGATAGTGTGTTCCTCGCCAGGGCTAACGGTAGCAGAGAGACTACAGGAGATGGGGATGGATAAGGAGAGGTTATCGTTGGCGGAGTTGGTGGCAGAGGAGTGAAGCGAAGACAAAATCAGGGCGGTAATGACAAGAAGCGGTGCAGAAACTAGAAGGATATTACGGAAAGCATAGTAGAAGAAATCTATTCTACTACTCATTAATG
>CAMKRV010000013.1 GCA_946415265.1 uncultured Candidatus Saccharibacteria bacterium
GCCAGGGTGTGGCGCAGTTGGTAGCGCGCAGCGTTCGGGACGCTGAGGCCGTCGGTTCAAGTCCGATCACCCTGACCATATATTATATATGGCCATTTTTATATCGGGGGTTGGCGCAGCGGTAGCGCGCACGTCTGGGGGGCGTGAGGTCGCCAGTTCGATCCTGGTACCCCCGACCACATAAAATTCTATATAGACAAAACTTTTAACTCCTAATCAAATATGATACAATAGAAACATAAAAGAGAAGTCCTCTAGGAAAACTTCCCTAAGATAGGTTGGTCTGATTAGCGCATGCTAATCAGATTTTTTACTTCGGCGTTTCCGATTTGGAAAGATGATACATAACAGATTGATCTGTATGGTCATTTAATCATCTCCCTTCTAGGATCCTAGCCTACCTAGAATAGCCGTTTAATGGACCCTCACACAACCGCAAACCTAAATACATTTTAAGCTTGTGAACTCTAGCCCATTAAACTCCGAAGCCAACCCGGCATTATTATAGGCACGGAGTAAAAATAATTTCAACCCCTAGCGAGAAATTCATTTTCTATCTATTCCGTCTAGGCTTATTTTTCTACCGCGCCAAACAATAATTCAAATTTTACAATTCAGTATTCTGCACATATACATACTGATAATCATCAAAATCAAATCCACCTGCCGTAAACTTTTCGCGTATCTCACTCAAAGCTTCGGTCGGTAATTCCCTAGATCTTCCGCTTATTACCAAACATAATTCATCATTGCATTTTTTAGAATATTTATATTCCACCTTCACAGCGTTACACGTCATCCTGGTAGCCACATCACCACAAAGCGATACGTTCACTGGCAATATAGATTTTACTTTATATTTCTCTGCTAATTTCTTGGCTGCATCTTTTTCTTGGATTACCTGCACTGGCGGCCACCACGCAACACCATCACTGTTGTAATTATTTAGCCGAAGTAGCGCTTCTAATGAGGCCTGATTTTTAGCTTGCTCATAATAAGCCCAATTCCCATCACTAGGCTCCAAATATAGGTATAGTCCAGCAGTTTTATCCTTTTCCAAATCAAACTCAGCCGTCACTGGTTTAAATCCATCTTTAGCAATAGTTGCCGTATAATGTCCCGGCTCCATTTCGTATACGGCATTCCTGTATTCTTCACCATTTATCGTCACTGTCGCATCCACCGGCGCCACCAATACGTCCAAAAATGCCAGCCTTCCTGCATCTTTTATTGCTGGAATTATCACTAGAAATATCGCCAATACCAAAGTAATAATTGCAGCAAAAAACACTACCGCACTAACATATATTTTTTTCAAATAATTATCGTGCATCATTAGTTCGCTCCTCCATCACAAAATTCTGGCACTTTAATTTCGTAACCACTCGGCTCTTGGCCTTGCGTCTTAATCCAATTTTCTACTTCCACGCGAGCCGCATCAATTATCTCATTGTTTCCACAGGAGCTCACTCTCACTTCTAAATATTCTTGCCCGTCAGCGGCATATTTAGATGTCACCGTCACAAATTCCCCACTCGCCATTCTAAAATAATATGGCAATTCCAGCTCGAATACAGAACTGCTAAAAGCATCCGTTCTCTGCCCAGAGCAATTCGTTTCCAGATATTTCATTTGCGCAGGCAATGGGCATTTTACTGTAGGTGGCTCATAAAATCCCTTATCACCAAACAACCCAAAAGACACTTCGTAGGTATCTTTAAATTCATCTATGTCTATCAAAAACCTATACAGCGCCACACCTTCCTGCTCTTTACGTTCAAAAGAAGCCGGCCGCACTAATATCTTAACACCATTTTTATCTTTATATTTAGAATTAGCACTCAAACTCTCACCAATATATTTTTCCAAATCATTAATTTCTCCGTCAGTCATGCCTGTATTAATTTGGTCAATATTATATAAATCTACTGGTTTTTTGAAAGTTAATTCCCTAATCGCCGCAATCACTACGATCAATGCAAAAACCGACAATACTGTAATAATTATAGTTTTGATATTTTTATTTTTCATCACCCACTCCATTATTTTTTAAACCTATATGCTCTAAATGTACCACTATTGTCATAAAAATCACCAATTTCACCAGTTCTATCACAGTTAGAAGCCGAAGCAATATATGGCTCACCTTTTATTTCTACATACATTTCTACGTGCCCATCACTAATTCTGATATCACCAGGCTGCAATACGCCCAATTTATTTTCCACCTCCACATATTTTTCTGGATGCGCCAACATATAATTTTCCAAAGTGCCCACCACACAACATTCATAATCTTTATCCACACCAGAATAACGCATCACCGTAGTTACAAACACGTCGCAGCTGGTACCAGTTTCCACACATCTATCACCCCAAGAACCAAATCCTACGTCAGACAAAGCTTTTGCATAAGCTGGTGTTGGGTTAAACGGTCCGTGCCCGTGTTCTGGCCACGCTAGTTCTATAGCTGTGGCATTTAAATCTCCATTACCACCACCAGTAGTACAGAAGCTACTGCCACCTTGCCTTTTCACGGCTGCATCCACATATTTCCAAATATCACCAGGGTCAGTATGATCATTGTCCGGCACGTGCATATGTCCAAGTACGCCCTTATATTCTACAAATTCCTGATCACCCAATCTCTTAGTGCCATCTGCCCAACTCACCGAAGAGGTCAAAGGAATATCTGTTTCCTCAGAAATAGCCTGCAAAACTTTCGCCAGATAATCCCAATCTTCGTCGGAAAAATTCTGCAAATATGCATCTTCAGAAAAACCAGCACTACTTGGCGTACTAAACCCTACAATCTCTATCTGAATTGGACCAGACTTATCATGATCCGCAATCGCTAGCGATGGTTGATAAATTGAAAAATGTTGCGACACAGTCTTTTTTCTTGGATCCAATGTGAAATGCGCCGGATATTTATTATCGCCATATGCCGCAAATCCACTCGTAGTACCTTCTGTGCTATGTAGTAATATTTTATTCGGCTTACCATCACTCGTAATATAACTCCCCACCGGATTTACTGGCTCCCTCAAATCATCCCTGCCAGTCACATCTTCCCGGACTAATCCAGGAATTGAACCTTCCGCTAGCCAACCATCTTCCCATTTCACACCCGTACCAGTGGGATTACAACAAATACTAGCGCCACCATGATAATTGCCAAACTTCGTTACAATCGCCTGGCCCTCTGCGGAATCTATATATTTTTGCAAAGCATCCACGGATTTTTTCATAGACTCAATTGTGCTATACCCGGCGCCGTTTGGATCACCCTGCACCCATAGCGGACCAATTTTTTCCAAGTATTCCTTCGGATCCGTAATTCCATGCACCGGACTATACCAATCACTAGACAACGTTTCACCGTATTGCGCAAAACCTTCACCTAAATTCTTACCCTGGATAGTGGAACCACCTCTGTATGCATGGCTAGAATCACAACCATTACCCCAAAAGTTATTCGTACCACATACTGAGTTCGGGTCTTCATATCGCATTTGTACCAAAATCGCCACCCACGGCGCACCCACCGCTTCACCAAGCTGATATGCCAAATCGCCATAATTTTCCAGCAATTTTTTCATGTTTTCTTCATCACCATCTGCCCACATCGCCGACCACTGCGAATAATCATCCACATCAAATACGTTCTCATTTGCATTTTTTGCCGCATATACTGCAGAATAATCCGCACTACCAGCACTGCCAGACGATACACTCACGCGCATACTCGTAACTTCATTTACTGCTTCACGCACTATCTCGGCAAGTTTTTCTGATCCGGCCGCCGTAGGGTGGATATTGTCAGATTCCATATATTTTGCAGGATCTGCCGAAGCCGCCGCATACCAATCCATATACGAAATATTGTCATAATCCTCCGCAGCTTTTTTCACTACTTCGTTTGAGCTATTCATTTGTTTTTCCGCAAACCCATTCGCGTAATAAATCGTCGTTAAAATAATTTTCAAATCTTTATCTTTCGTAGCATCAATCAATTTATTTATGTCATCATTAGTAATTCCACCATTACTTCCTAATGCAAAAACCAAAATATTCTGATTTCCCATTTCTTTAATACGATCCACGCCACTCACCAACCCTGGCTGGTTTTCTGCAAACCAAATGCTAGATTGCGCATTTATAGTAATATTCGGCAACTCTTCTTTAATATAGGATTCACTCAGTACCGTGTCAGAATCACCTATCATATATACATCACTACCATCCGAGTTACCATTACCAGTAGATTCCACGCAATTATCCGCTTCTGGATCATAAAAATACGAGTGATCCAAACTCGCCGCACGCAAATTCTCCTGTTTTAATGCCATCACTGGCGCCACCAAGGTAGCCAAAGAATAAAAAATAGCAGTTATTAAACACCAAAAAACTACCACCTTTTTTCTATTTTTCCGCAAAATAGAATCCATACCCTAATTATAGCACATTTTGCCTATTTTTTCAAGGTTTTACCCCAGAAATCTACATTATTCAAACACCGGTAAGTCATCCGGAAACGGATCAAAATCCCCACCAGAAAAATCATCAAAATCATCTTCTTCAAAATCCTTAAATCCATCCCCATCTTCGTCTTTATATCCCGCCGAACCATACGGGTTATATCCTAGTTCCGTCAAAAACCGTGACGGCATATTATAATTCCGACTTCCATATGAATATCTGCTTGCCGCATAGGTCAAGAACAATTTTCGCATCGCCCGCGTCATTCCTACATAGGCCAAACGTCGTTCTTCTTCCAGCCCTGCCTCATCTTCACTGGCTCGGCCACTCGGGAATAAGCCTTCTTCCATTCCCACCATAAATACTACCGGAAATTCTAGTCCCTTCGCGGCATGCAAAGTCATCAAAGTCACTGAATTTTTCACCACACTTTCATCCGCACTAGACATCAGGCTTGCATCCGCCAAAAAATCTTCCAGCTTATCATAAGCCGCCGCGTTACTTACTAAGACTTCCAAGTTCGCCATTCGTTCTTCACCGCTTGGCGTGCCGTCATCCGTCAAAGTTTTAAAATCAAAATATTCAATCACCTTTTTTACAATTTCACCAGGATTATCATCTAATGAAATTTTTTTTAGAAAATTCACCAATTTTCCAAATCCATTCTTTGCTTTTGCTGCGCTTAAAACTTCTAGAATATCCGGATTTTTCAAAGGTTCATCATCTGGTAGTGCATCAATCGCCATCAAAATTTTACCTAACGACACTTCGCCCACTCCAGAAATCACATTTTTTACCACGCGCTCCAAACTCACTTTGTCACGCCCACTAATTAATAATTTCAAAATCGCCAGTACATCTTTTACTTCCTTACGATCATAAAATCTCACACCACCCACAATCTTATACGGAATATGCATATTAATAAACGCTTTTTCAAAAGTATACGATTGTGCGTTCGTCCGATATAGCACCGCAAAATCACTATAATCCGGATACTGCCTCTGCATATTCATAATTTTAAGCGCTACATAATTTGCTTCTTCCGCCTCATCGCGCAAAGATTCAATCTCTACTGGCTCACCATTCCCAATTTCCGTAAACAAAGTTTTATCCGTCCGCGTTTTATTTTTATTAATTATTTTTTGAGACGCAGCCAATATGCAACCAGTAGAACGGTAATTCTGCTCTAATTTAATAACTTTTGCGCCCGGATAATCACGCTCAAAATTCAAAATATTTGTGAAATCCGCTCCTCGCCACGAATAAATAGACTGCCAATCGTCCCCCACCACACAAATATTTTTCTGTTCATTTACCAAAAGTTTCACAATATTATATTGCACCACGTTAGTGTCCTGATATTCGTCTATCAAAATATGCTTAAACTTTTCTTGCCACTTTTTTCGTACACTTGGATTTTTTTGCAAAAGTTCCAATTCTTTCAAAAGTAGATCGTCAAAATCTAGTGCTCCAGCTTTAGTCTTTTCCTCTTCATATCGCCGAAAAACTTTCGCAATGTTATGCTGATTCGGATATAACGCCCCCGCTGCATATTCGTCTGGCCCATTACCTTGATTTTTCTCGCTTGAAATAATTGCCTGGATAGATTTCGGTTTCAAATTTTTATTGTCTGTTAATTTTAGATCTTTTAAAATGCGCTTAATCAAAGAAACCTGATCATCCGCATCATATATTACAAAGTTTCTGTCCAATCCAGCCGCATCTGCTTCAATCCGCAAAATTCGCACCGCAATTCCATGAAAAGTTCCCATATACGGCATAAATGAGCGCGGCGGATCAATTTCTCCATCAGCATCCGGTTCTAATATCCCCCACAATCTTACTCGCATCTCGTTTGCGGCCTTATTAGTAAACGTTACTGCCAAAATATTACTTGGCATCACACCATGAGCTATCAAATTCGCAATCCGGTGTGTCAAAGTTTTCGTTTTACCAGATCCCGCACCAGCAAGTATCAAAAGCGGCCCAGATAAAGTCTCTACCGCTTCTTTTTGCGCCGGATTCAAACCTCCTAGAATCGTATCCATCCTACGATTATATCATATTCTAGCTTTTCAAAATATTCATCCTGTGATATAATTATTCTCATGAAAAAGCCTAAGACTTATCAACAAGTTATCGGTGAAACCGTAGAACACATGCGCATCAAAAAAGGTTGGACTCAAGACGAGCTTGCCAAAGCCGTCGGCTCTTCTCAATCCGCCATTCATCGCATCGAAAAAGGCGGCCAAAACATCTCCTTAGAAATGATCAAAAAACTCTCCGAAGCCTTAGGCAACCAAATTCTCTCTATCAACGATTCTGTTTCTCAAAGTTTTCGCATCCGTGGCGGCAAAGAACTTTCCGGCGAAATTACCGTCAACACATCAAAAAATGCCGCCGTTGGTCTACTTTGCGCAGCTTTACTTAACGAAGGTCGCACAGTACTCCACCGTGTAGCTCGTATTGAAGAAGTCTTTCGCATTATTGAAGTTTTAGAATCTATCGGCGTTAAATGCCATTGGCAAAATCGCCATCGTGATCTAGAAATTATATCACCTCGCGAATTAAAACTAGACAAAATGGATATCGAAGCCGCTCGTCGCACTCGTTCTATCATTATGTTTTTGGGGCCGCTTTTGCACCGTTTCGCAAAATTCCAGCTCCCCTACGCTGGTGGCTGCTCTCTAGGTACGCGCACCGTAGAACCTCATCTTAAAGCCCTCGAAACTTTTGGTCTTAAAGTAGATGCCGAAAGCAACAGTGGCTTTTACGAAGTAGAAGTAGATCAACGCATCCTACACGACAAAGAAGATCGCTATATTGTCCTTACCGAACGCGGCGACACCGTCACAGAAAATGTCTTAATGGCCGCCGCTCTCTTCCCAGGCAAAACTACCATCATTGGTGCCTCGCCAAATTATATGGTACAAGATGCTTGTTTCTTCTTAGAAAAACTTGGTGTTAAAATCACCGGCATCGGCACCACCACACTTACTATTTATGGTCGCCCTCGCATCAATGTAGATATCGATTACCATCTTTCCGAAGATCCTATCGAAGCCATGTCTTTCATTGCTGCAGCCCTCGTCACCAATTCAGAAATCACCCTACTTCGTGCGCCAATTGAATTTCTAGAAATTGAACTAGAAGTCCTAAAAAACATGCACGCCAAATTTGAAAAATCACCTGAATATACTTCCATGAACGGTCGTACACGTCTAGTAGATCTTACCATCAAAAAATCCCAGCTCGTAGCTCCCGTAGACAAAATCCACCCTATGCCTTTTCCTGGTCTAAACATAGATAATTTGCCATTCTTTTCCGTAATCGCCGCCGTAGCCGAAGGTCGAACCCTCATCCATGATTGGGTTTTTGAAAATCGCGCCGTCTATACTACTGAACTCGCTAATCTCAACGTCAAAGTGGAGCTTCTAGATGCCCACCGTGTTTACATTGAAGGCCCCACCAATTGGCGCCCAGCCGAACTTGTCGCCCCACAAGCTCTCCGCCCAGCCGTAGTCGTCCTTATCGGCATGCTTGCCGCACCAGGCACTTCAATTCTCCGCAACATTTATCCCATCAATCGGGGCTATCAAGATTTCGCCGCCCGCCTTCGTCACCTTGGCGCCGACATCGTGCCACTTACTGGTATTTAATTCTTCTTAATCACTTCTAATCCTGGCAATTTTTTACCCGCCAAAAACTCTAGCGCTGCGCCACCACCAGTAGATACCAACGAATATTTCAAATTCGGGTGGTCTTTCATTAAATTTTCTACAAACCCAGTCGTATCACCACCGCATATCACCGTTTCGGCATCTTCCTTTTCACCAATCATTTCTGCTACTATCGTAGAAGCCGTAGCATAAGCCGGATCTTCGGCTTTACCAAGTAGTCCGTTCCAAATAATCGTTTTAGCATCAGCAATAAATCCTGTGATTTTTACTGTGGCGAGTGGCCCTATATCCAACTTTGCACCATTTGTATCCTCGTCAAAATCTTCCGCCACATATATATTATTACCACCCACATATCCATCCGCCGCAATCTTGCCACCCACTGCAATTTGCCCAGCCTTATTGGTGAATTTTTCAATCAATGGTTTTTTGTCATCTACTTTTGCCCCGCCAATTATCAAAAGTACTGGTTTTTCTGGGTTCTTTGCTACTTTTTCCAAATTTATCACTTCTTTTTCTAACAATAATCCCATATACACCGGCAAAAACTTCGCCACCGCATCTGTAGATGCATGCGCTCTATGTACTACCGCAAACCCATCCTGCACATACACCTCTGCATCTACCGCATCAATGATATTCTTAATAAAATCTGCAGAATTTTCTTCTTCACCAGCATCAAATCGCAAATTTTCTAAAAGCACAATTTTAGCATCATCAACCTCGCCTATCTTTTCACCTTTCTTTGGTAGTGGGTAAAAACCAATCTTTTGTCCAGGCAGTAGCTTGCGTAGCTCTTCTGCTACAGACGTTAAAGTAAACTCTGGATTATTTTTTCCTTCCGGCCGCCCAAGATGTGAAATCAAGATAATTTTCTTTGCCCCAGATTCCAAGAGATAATTCAAAGTCGGCAAACTCGCCCGAATTCTTAAATTGTCCGTGATTTTACCATCTTTCATCGGCACGTTATAATCTACTCGTACCAATACCACTTTATCTTTTACGTCCGCATCGCGAACCGTTAAATAACCCATTATTCCTCCTATACGTAGCGCACTTTTATCGTATCTGTACCAATTTTATCTTTATCACCAGACACAATTACTGCCAAAAGCTCTTCTTCACCATCTTTAGTATGCAAATATCCAGTGCTCTTTAGCTCTTCAGCCAAGTCATAGCCAAAATCCGGCGAATATGGCCGCACAAATGCCGAATTTGCATATATTAATGCCAACTGATTTGCCGCACGAGTATTTTCGGTCACCGTAATAATTGGCACATTTGGCCGCTGCGCCGCCATCGTCATAGCCGTAAGTCCGGATGCCGTCTGACACACTATCGTATCTGCATCGATATTTTCCGCCAATCGTGCCGCAGCATTAGAAATCGCATCATAAATCCGCTCTTTCGTTACTGGTGGTCGCGAAATCGGCGCCAAACGTGAGTGATTCTGCGTATACAAAATCACCTTTTTCATCGCTTTCACAGTCTCCAAAGGATATTTTCCGTTTGCGGTCTCATCAGAAAGCATCACCGTATCCGCACCCTGCACTACCGCTGTCGCCACGTCCGATACTTCCGCCCGAGTCGGTTCTGGCGAATCCACCATCGAACTTAGCATTTGTGTTGCTACAATACAAAGCTTGGCATTAGCACGACACATCGCAATTAATTTACGCTGGATAATTGGTACCACCTCGGCACCGGCTTCCACTGCCATATCACCACGCGCCACCATTATTCCGTCCGCTGCTTTTACGATTTCCTCCAAGTGTTCTTCGCTTTCTATCGCTTTTTTGGTCTCAATTTTTGCCACTACTTTAGCCGTAGAGCCAAGCGATTTCAAAAGTTCCTTTAATTTCACAATATCACTTGCCGACTGCACAAAAGAAAGCGATACATAGTCATAGTCACATTTTGCGCCGTATTCAATATCCGACAAATCTTTTGGCGTCAAAATATCACCACCAAAATCCGTATCCGGCAAATTTAATCCTTTTTTAGACATAATAAAGCCATCGTTTAGCACCTTCACTTTAATGGCTGTGTCAGACACAATATCTGTTACTTCGCTTTTTACTTTACCATCAAACATAGATAGTGGTTCACCCACCTTTACCTTTTCCGCCAAATTATATTGCACCGGCACCGTCATCCCGCCATCATGCTCAAATCCTTCCGCTGCTTCCAGTATCAGCTCATCGCCAACTTTCAAATCCAGATGATTATCCTTAATAAAACCCAAGCGGATTTTTGGCCCCTGCAAATCTTGCAAAATCGCCACGCTGCGGCCTTTTTTTGCCGCCGCTTCACGAATCCACTGTATTTGCTGGTCGCGCTCCTCATTAGACCCATGCGAACAATTCAATCTACAACCATTCACACCAGCCATTATTACTTCTTCAATTTTTTCAGCCGAATTCGTCGCCGGCCCAATTGTTGCCAAAATTTTTGTTCGTTTAAAAAGTTTACTCATATATACTAGTTTACCATATCTTTAGTTTTATGATAAGATATAGATATGGCTTATGCTAAAAATCACAGCCGCAAACTTCACGCCTCAAAGGCTCGTTTTTTAGCGTCTCGCACACCGAATCCTGCGCGCAAAATCATCCTCACAGTAATCATCTCGACCATCGCAATAGTCGCTATCGTTCTATTTTGTGTTCCATTTTTCAATCGCGAGCATCTTACCAAATCTCAAATTTCTACCCTCGCCACCAATTATTACGAAAACTATTTTTACCCAAACGTTTTTTCTGGCAATAAAGATATGTCCGAAGTTTTAGGTCGTTACGCAGACTCTGGTCTTGCCAAAGTTTCCTTGCGCCAATTAATTTTATCTAGCAACGATTCATCCGCCGTCAATTTACGTCAATACTGCGACGAAAATTCTACCTTTGTCCAATTTTACCCAGAAGATCCGTTCAACAAAACCTCTTACCGCACCGAATTCACCTACTCTTGCAATTTCTAACATTTCTTGCTATAATAAAACCACTGGCTAGTCTCGTAGTACGGTTAGTGCAACACAGGTTCGCACCGAGCGCAGCGAGGTTCCCTCTCCCGCCATAAATTAACAATCTGGTCTCGTAGTATAACGGTTAGTACATCGGGTTTTCATCCCGACAACGCGGGTTCGACTCCCGCCGAGATCACCAAGATTTAGGAAATACCCGAAGGGTATTTTTTAAATCTTGGTACTACTGCGCTGAGTAGAACCCTCAAGGGTTCGCCCGCCGAAGGCGGATAGCGAGCGAAGCGAGCGTCCTCCCGCCATTTTTCCGAATGACGCAGAAAGGAAAAGATTTCACGGCAGCGAAATCCTTACTCTCGCCACTATTCTAGATTTTTCGAGACGACGCCCCACAACTTGTTTTGCACTTCGGCGCAAATCAAGTTCCCGCCGGAATCACCGCTATTTTTTTCTTCTGCGCACGAACCACAACGCCCCCATCGAAGTACCCAACATCACCACAGCTAAACCACCGGAGACTGTCACTGCAGTTGCTACTTTTGTGAATATTCCAGTATCCGGCACAGGAATAACATATTCGTCCGGATCACCCCTACCTACCCTGTTAATGTAGCCTTTAAACCAAGCTGGCAAAAGTTCCATGTTACGGAATTTTTCAGTCGGCCAGTCATCGCCATTTGCCTCATTTTTAATACTTGCAACGCGCACAGCAAGATGCTCGTGGTCGACACTCAACATATCATCCGCATTTTCAATCGTATCGGTAATTTCCTCACCTGGAGCCAAATCATTAAACGGAACTTCTTTGTAAACAGTTTTATCAACCGTATTATAATATACCAACTTACCATTCTTATGACCAGGGCCTAGCGATTTAGCAGTCACAATGTAAGCATCATGGTTACCACGACTATGGAAATCGTATTTCAAGTTAGTGATTTGAACTTGTCCTTCGCTCGCATTAATTGGATACTCCGATTGCACACCAATGTCGACATAATCACTATCACGGCTAGTGGCACCTAACATATAGAACTGTGGATTATCATAGTCGGCCTCAGGGAGTTCCAACTCAAGCTGGTAAATATCACCCGGGCTTAAGGTAGGAATTTCGTAATCTGCTAATTTGATATATTTATCGCTGGATTCGTTTTTGTCTTTCAGGTAAAGCGAGAATTTATTAACCTGAAACAAGCCACTGTTTTTTAAAAGTACGTCAACTTTTGCCACACTAGTGTCAACTCCTAGATTTCTCGAATTAGTAATATCAGCAGCGAGAATTGAAACATGATTGGTGGCAGCTCCCGACATCGCATACATATCGGCCTGACCTTCTTCCCAATCCGGATCAACATATTGATACTTTTGCACCGTATAAATAACAAACGGAACGGCGGTACTACCGGGAATGGCATTGTTGCCGACAAAGAGACCAGCATAGTAAGTTACGTTGGAATTCTCATCGACGTTTGTAACTAATACAGGATCATAATTGCATTCGCCATTAGCCTTGACATAACCAACTATATTCTGGCGCGAATCTACATTAGAAAGATAAGAAACCATGAATGTTTCATTTAAATCACCGATAATCTTGAACGGAGCATATGGGAGGGAATGATTGTCGTCGCCAAATTCGAGAATTTTCTCGCTGGCTTTTGTGGAACTGTAGAGTTTACCATCTTCTATGAATGTTAGTACTGGTTCACCATTTTTGTCAGTAAACTGAGCGCCCCAAGCGTTCGTAAAGTTAGCTACTATATTGCCTTCGGCGTCAACTACGTAAGTAATGATTACGTCTGCGTAATCGTTCCAAACAGTGTATGCTGCGCTTGGTTTGCCATCATAGATTCCCACATCAAAAGAAGCAATCGTCCCCCATATATTACTTTTGATTACATTACCATCCCATCCATCACCATTTTTACGAAAGAGCATGATTTTGCGCTCACCATCAACTAGACCTTCAGGGTCGGCATCGTCATTGGTATAAGCAAAAATATATGGTTCACGATCGTCTTCATTTCTTCCAGTAGTTACACCAACGCCTCCGTAAATATAATATGAATCCGACGTGACTTGTTCTTGACCTGTAAAGGTGTTAGTATCGGAATCAAATTTAGCAATCATGATCTCACCACTCTTGGATACTTCGCTGAGAGTTTCGCCATTACTACCATCCTTCTTAATGCGCCTCCATACTAGGTAGGACTGGCCCGGGTAATAGCCCCGTGTAAACTTTGCGCCAAAGTCTTGACCATCATGGCCCGCCACTTCCTGCGGTTGGCTCATCTGCTGAGCAACACCATCAAAGATTGAATAATTCAACTCACCATTATTATTTGCGAATACCGTAACAGCGTTGAGATCGTTAGTAGGATGTTTAATTATTTGTGTGCCACTATTCGCATAAACATTTTCAGCAATTTTATGAGCGTAATTATAGTCGTTTGCCATCTGTGCATTAGGCGCACCTGAAAGAATTGGCGAAGTCGCATCCAAAGCTGAACCACCACCAAAACCTTCAAGTTTTACTAATTCAGTAGGTTTATCAAGGTTTTCTAAATCCCAAATAGTTTCGCCGTCTGGGGTTTTAATTGTCCCGGCCAATTGATCACCGTAGTGGCTTTCTTTGAGATTCTCCCGTTCTTGCTTCATTTTGTCTGCCAAGCTTAAATCGGTAGAATAAGTGATGGCGTCATCCGTTTCTGTCATTTTATCAATAAAATCATACGAACCCTTCACAAAGGTAAATGTTGCCACTGTTCGTCCGAGTACTTTAGCCCTAAGGCCGACTTCACCAGAAACGTTAAGTTTATAAAATTCAAAATCCGGCAGAATATGAGCACCCAAGGTAAGGTGAGCTTCACCATAGATCCCGATTGACGCGAGCCAGCCAGAGCCAATCCCACCATAGAGTTCTACACCAGCCGTACCACTAAGGTCAAAAGTGCCATTAAAGCGTTGTTCGCTTGATGGAGCAAGTGAAAAGACAAATTCTCCGTTAACGCCAACCGTGATTGTTACCGAGTAGGTAAAAATAGCATATTGACCAATTACTTTATATCCAGTACCAACATAGAATTGTAATGTTCCAGTCATTTTCTCGGGATGATTATCATAAGAAGTAGCGTAACCAGCTACAGTCCAAACAAGACCCAGGCCGCCTTTTTCTGGGTCAGTTTTTTTGGTGTCCTTCCACTTTTTGTACAAATCAGAATTAGAAATGCGTTCTTTCATTTGATCTTTGGCGGCATCTGCCCAAAACTCCGCATCAGTAGAGTTAGTACCAATCCCAATTACCGAACGACCATCTGGATAATGTTCATATTTAATTGGGATGGGAATAGGGCTAAAATTAAATTTCATACCAGGCGTAATCGAGCCCATGTCGATGTTAACATCTTTGGCCGGGCCTATCGTAACTGGTACTTCAAAATCTTCTTTTGTAGCATTTTGCTTAATAATAAGACCTAGCATGGTTTGACGCACAACATTGTCGTCCCAATCATAGAGGATAATCTCGAGGCCAGAACCAGCCGTAAGCTCAGTAACATTAAAATTGCATTGCCGAGCGCCAGTCTCGCAAATGTTTTTAGCCTCGCCATCTTTCGTAATGTCACGCAGTAAAATATTTTTTATACCGTAGAATCCTTCATCCACATCAAAATCAAGTGTGATATCTTTCTGGTCATCAATCGAAATAACATAAGCATTATTATATATATCAACCACGTCCTGATCATAAGTCATCGTTACCGAATGAAGCGCGTCTCCATTCGTAGACTCATCCGTCGCAAAAACATTCGGTACTGCAAAAAACGCCGCCAAAGCAAATAATACTATTGCCGTCATTTTCCACTGCTTAATAACACTCATTAAACCTCCCACTTATCCTATATATAATTATACCATAAACATTATTATTCTATTATTCATTTTATTTTAAAAATCCAAAATAACACTCTTAGTTTTAGCAAACTTCTAATACAAAATCACTTCATTATTCTATCGTCCACGGATCAGTAGCGGTACCAGTTCCACCAGTAACTTGAATATGATGCATTAGAGAAATCACAGGCAAAAACAACTATATTATTACACAATCAACTTCAAAAACTCCGCTTCGCTCATCCGCGGAATACCCAACTTATCCGCTTTATCTAGCTTAGATTTTCCCGGTTTCTCACCAAGAATCAGTGCCGTAGTCCCCTTAGTTACCGAAGAGGTCACCGTAGCACCTAACGCTCGCAATTTATCCTCCGCCTCTTCTCGTCCCATCGAAGCCAAAGTACCACTCACTATATAAGACCTTCCAGTCAGTGGCAAATCTTCTGTCTCTTCTGCCAAGGGCGCCACGCCCAGTTCCTTCATTTCGGCTAATAGTTTAATATTTTCCTCATCATTAAACCACGCCAATATAGACTCCGCTACCACCTCGCCAATATCCGGTATAGCAAGTAGCTCATCCTCCGTAGCAATTTCCAAATTTTCCAAAGTTTTAAATTTGCGCGCCAAAGCCGCAGCCGTTTGCGCACCCACATGCCGTATCCCTAGTGCTGTAATAAACTTATTTAGCCGCGGTGTTTTACTTGCTGCTATTGCTTCCACCAAATTCTTCGCCGACAGCTCCGCAAATCTCTCTAGCTGCACTACCTGCCCCACCTTCAATCTGTACAAATCCGCAATAGATTTCACCAAACCAGAGTCTACCAAAGCCGCCACATTTTTCTCGCCCAAGCCTTCAATATTCAATGCCGGTTTGGAAGCGTAATATTCCACCGCTCGTTTCAAAATATAATCCGAACTCTCCCCCTTTACGCGATACACCACTTCCCCCGCCGGCCGCTCAAACTCTAAATCTGGATATTGCCGCCGCAAAGCCTCCTTATAATCAAACGGTTTCGTACCCTCTGGCCGTAAAGTCGTCAGTACTTCTTTTATCTGCGGAATAATATCACCCGCTTTATAAATAATTACTGTATCCCCAATTCGCACATCTAGCCTAGCAATCTCATCCGCATTATGCAAAGATGCATGTCGCACCGTACTACCGGCTACTTCTACTGGATCCAATATCGCCACCGGCGTAGCTGCTCCTGTCCGGCCAATCGATATCACAATATCACGCACCTTAGTAGTAGATTCTTCCGCCGGGAATTTAAACGCCACCGCCCCGCGCGGAGTCTTACCCACAATTCCTAATTTATCATATACTGCACGATCATTAATTTTTATCACCATGCCATCCGTATTAAATGGTAAATCTTTACGATACTCATCCAAATTCCGAATATATTCAAAAAGCTCTTTTTGCTGATTCGCCAAAAACACCTTATCTTCACCGGAAGTCTGAAATTTCATTTCGCGCAGTTTTTCATACGCTTCGTGCCAAGTAACAGAATCCGGCACCACCAAATCATAAGCAATAAACCTAAGCGGCCGGCTTGCCGCAATCTTTGGGTCTAGCTGCCGAATAGACCCCGCCGCAAGATTTCGCGGATTTGCAAATTCTGGCTCGCCATTTTTACGTTGAATTTCGTTTAGTTTTTCAAAATCTTTTTTAAAGATCACTATTTCACCACGTACTTCTACTTCACCCGGCTCATTTAATTTAAACGGCACATTTTCTATCGTCCGTACATTTTGCGTTACATCTTCCCCCACCAAACCATCACCACGTGTTACTGCTTGATAAAACACGCCGTCACGATACTTAAGTGCACAGGCTAAACCATCCATTTTAATATCTGTAAAAAACTCGGTAATTTTTCCACCTGGAATTAGCTTTTCATTTCGTGCCACCCAATCTTTAATTTCTTCTTCTGAAAACACATCCGCCAAGCTAATCATCCGCTTTTCGTGCGTAACTTTTGTAAACTTATCTAAAGGTTTCCCTGCTACCCGCTGCGTAGGCGAATCTGGCGTAATTAATTCTGGATACTCTGCTTCTAGCTGCGCCAATTCATGCTTTAACGAATCCGCCGCTGCTTCACTCATGATAGATTCGTCCAGCACATGATAATGATACCGATAATCATTTATCAGCTCACGCAATTTAAGAATCCTCTTCTCTACCTCTATTTTACTCATTACCTATATTTTATCATAATCAAAAAGAAAAATCAGAATTCACTTCTGTTTTTTCTTTTCATGCTAATTTCTGTTGCAAGACTTTTTTCCGAAGAAAAGTCTTAGCTTTCGTCATAGTTTAACATCCATCGATAATACAAATACAAATATGCCGCCACATAAACCGCCGTAAAACATGTCATCACATTTAGACAAATCGGCACAAATGGTATGCCCGCCGTCCACTCAAATGTTTTCATCCAAAGATCAAACAAAATCAACGGCAACATCACTATTACCCACACTATCGCCAATGCCAATACTCCAGCCACCAAACGCAGAATAAACTTTACTCTCCGCCCCGCCATCAAATCCGATGCTGCGCTTAAGGCCTTCAAGGGATAAAGTCCTGGCGCCGATACCGCCACTAACGCAATCAAGGAACTAGACAACAGGTAGCCTGAAAGTATTATCATTAGCGCCGCAAACACAAAGAACAAAAATGCATAAAACGGCGTAGCCAAAAAATCCGTCTGCACTGCCGCAGAATATACAATTATCAATAAGAAAATCGGAATACACTGTATCACCGCAACCGCAAATACTACAAATGTAGAAATTAATGGCGTCATTGCATTATATAAACCATCGCGCAACTTCACTTTGTGTCCCGCCAAGCGATGTCTCAGCAAAAATATCGTCACTAACCATATGATCAAAAATATTATTACGCCAAACACTGTGGCCGCTTCCGAAGATTCACCAGACAACCCACCAGTAGTCACCGTGGAAATTAGCAAAAGCCCAGCTTTCGCCATGTTGCCGATATCTCCGCCCGCCACCTGCATACTTGTTTGGTCTAATATATCCTGAAATTGCGTATACGTAGATTCACTCATTATTCCCACCAATACCGAATTCAAGACTACTACAATAATTAATAGCGGCAAAAACAATTTCCAGTTTTTGAAAATTATTTTAAAAGTCGCAAAGATATGATACATCATACCTGGCACTTCTAAATCGCGCTGATAATCTTCACGATAAGACCTATGGAAAGATTTGTGTAATCGTACCCTACCAGCTCTTTTTTCTTTAATTTTTCCTTTAGTTTCCAAAAATCTTACTTTTAAACCTTTTTTTTCATGCCGCACCCGCACCGGTTTTTTCTCTTCCGCCAAAAGTTTCTCTATCGTCTTATCTTTAACTCTATTTTTAGAACGTGTTTTTACCATGCTCTAGCCTTTCAATACGTTTTTCTATCGGCGGATGCGAGCTAAACAAGTTACTGAAAAAACCTTTTCTTAGCGGATTATTAATATACATTGCTTCCGTGGCAATATTTTGACTATGCATCGGCTGCGCATGCGATTGTAATTTCTTCAATGCGTCTATCATTCCCTCTGGATATCGCGTAATATTTACCGCCGAAGCATCTGCCAAAAATTCCCGTTGCCTAGACACCGCCATTTGCGCAATTCCAGCAAATATCGGTGCCAATACTGCTACTATCAATATCAATACGTATCCCACCGGACTACCCTCATTTTCGCGTCGTCGATTACCATAATACATAAATCTAAATCCAAAATCAGAAATCAGCCCAATCACACACACTAATCCAAATACTATCATACTCACCCTAATATCATAATTTTTCACGTGCGACATTTCGTGCGCCATCACTGCTGTTAGCTCCTTATCATTCATAATATCCATGAGCCCAGTAGTCGCCGCCACCGCCGCATGTTTAGGGTCACGCCCCGTTGCGAACGCATTAGGCGCTTTGTCGTCTATAACATATACTTTTGGCATCGGCAAACCAGTCGTAATAGATAAATTCTCCACTATATTATATAGTCTAGGATTTTCCTTTTTAGTGATTTCTTTTGCACCAGTCATCGCCATGGCAATATTGCCCGCACAATAATACTGTATTAAGGCGTAAATCAATGCCGCCACTACCGTCCACACCGCAATCCACGGATCTCGGTAGCACCAAGCGAACAACGCCGCAATCACACCAATCATCAACACAAAACCCATAATAATAAATACGGTTCTACGTTTATTTTCGGCAATTTGCTTGTACATTATTTACGCCTAAAACAAAATTATTAAAACTTTACGTCTGGAGCTTTTTCGATTTTTGCTTTCTCGGATTCTTCTACTTCAAAGTAATCGCGCTTCTTAAAATGCCCCACCATGTTGTTAATCAAATTCGTTGGGAAGGTCAAAATCTTAGTATTAAGCTCTTTTGCACCAGCATTATAAAATCTACGTGCTGCCTGAATCTTATCTTCTACATCTTGCAATTGTTCTTGCAACTTCACGAAATTAGTATTAGCTTTAAGCTCTGGATAAGCCTCGGCAATTGCAAAAATCCGCCCAAGCGCACCCTGCATTTCTTTTTCTGCTTCAGCAGCCTGCTTTACGGTTTTCGCACCCATCACCGCGCTGCGAGCTTCCGTCACCATTTGGAAAGTCTCTTTTTCGTGTTTAGCGTAGCCTTTTACTGTTTCCACTACGTTCGGTATCAAATCCGCGCGATATTTTAACTGCACAGTAATATCAGACCAAGCCTCATTTACCCGTTCATTTAGTTTAACCAAACCATTATAAGCACCTATTACAGTCGCAATTATAATGATTATTACTGCAACCACCACAATCGCTATTATTCCACCTATCGGCATATTTTCTCCTTTATTTTATATAACCATTATAGCATACAATTTTTTAACAAAAATATATGCAAGTCGCAAAATATATGATATAATTAATACATCAATGTGCGAATGTAGCTCAGTTGTTTAGAGCGCTTCCTTGCCAAGGAAGAGGTCGAGAGTTAGAGTCTCTTCATTCGCACCATTTTTTATTGTTTTTACGAAGTTTTATGTTACCATATATAATATAAACATAATCAAAACAAACATATGGAAATAATTTTACAAGTCGCATTACTTATCATTGGCTTTATTATTTTAATCAAAGGCGCCGATTGGCTAGTAGATGGCGCATCATCCATTGCTACCAATTTCAAAGTCAGCAAAACTTTGATCGGCCTCACTATCGTCGCCTTTGGCACCAGCGCGCCAGAGCTTGCCGTCTCCATTAGTTCTCTCGCTTCCGGCTCCACCGACATGCTTCTAGGCAACGTCATCGGTAGTAATATCATCAATGTACTACTACTCATTGGTGTCGGCGCGCTCATTTGCCCCATCAAAGTAAATAAAGATACTGTTAGAAAAGAACTTCCTATATTACTTCTTATCTCTACTGCTCTCATCGTGCTCTTCCTGGACGTCCCCTTGGTGGGCGATGCCGTAGACGCCATCTCGCGCAGCGATGCCATTATTTGTTTGCTATTTTTCTGTATTTTTCTTTATTACCTTATCGTCATGGCCAAACGCAATCGCGAAATGACATCTCAAAAAGCCGAAAAACCAAAATACAAACTCGGCAAATCCTTCCTATTCGCCATCCTTGGCTTGGCCGGCCTAGTCGCAGGTAGCCAACTCGTAGTCAATAGTGCTACCGAAATCGCCCATGTCATCGGTGTATCAGATCGCATCATTGCGCTTACCATCATTGCACTCGGCACCTCTCTTCCAGAACTCGTCACCACCATCGTTGCCGCCCGCCGCAAAGAAACTGATCTAGTTGTTGGCAATATCATCGGTAGCAACATTTTCAATATCTGCGTCGTTATGGGTATCCCAGTAGCCATTTTTGGCACCATTACTCCAGAAAGTTTTCAAATGATAGATCTCTTCATGCTCATTTTCTCCGCAGTTTTACTCTTCGTCCTCACTCGCCGCGATCATCAAATTTCTCGTCTTGATGGCATACTAATGCTCTTTATTTTCGCGCTTTATTATGGTTACATAGTTTACGGAGCTTTCGCATGAGTTGGCTCGCCATCCTAGCCATTGCCGTTATCTCCGATGCACTTCGTATTTTTATAGACAATTACGCATCTGACTATTATTTCAAAGAAAAAGGTGCTGTCTCTCAAAAAATCGCCTCAGGCTTAATCCTTCCTATTATCGGCATTATCGTCTTAATCGTCAATGGTTTTAATCCATCCGCCGTGGATCCTATTGCCATTATTCTACTCCTACTTTCTGGCTTACTTGGTAGCCTAGCCGGCATCCCTTACTATAGAGCACTAGAATTAGACGATTCCACCAATATCGGCCTCTTTTTTCAATTCTCACCTATATTATATCTATTGCTCAACTGGCTGTTCTTTGGGCAATCCTTCTCCATTATGCAACTCATTGGCTCTATTGTTATCCTTGGCGCTCCACTCATGGTTGTCCTCACCGCAAAAAAACGCAGTCGCAAAATCCGCATTATGGCCGCCACTTATGCCTTTATTTCTATCCTCCTTTATGTAGCCAGCGGTGTACTTTTCGTTCAAACAAACACCGCAGAACTGGGCCTATTTAATGAGATTAGTCTAGCACTTATCGCCCGAGGCCTATCCGATCTTATCATCATTGGCAGTCGCAAACATTGGCGCAGGCGTCTTGCCAAAGTCGTCAAATCTAGCCGCCGCAAGGTATTAATTCCAATTGGCGCCAGCCTTCTCATGCGCATCATCCAGGAATTCTCTTATCGCATCGGCTTAATTATTGCTCCAACCGTCGCCATTGCCTCTGCCGCCTCAGATTCAGTGGAACCCATCATTATCTTCTTTATGGGGCTTTTACTTACTCTTATCTGGCCCAAATTCGGCCGCGAAAAATTACAAAAGAAAGTCATTTTGGTGCATTTTATCGCCACAATCTTAGTAGTTATCGGCATTGTTTTAATGCAACTCTAAATCTGTGTTATAATTTAGTCAGGTGGTGCTTTGGCGGAGTGGTTACGCAGCGGTCTGCAAAACCGCGTACACCGGTTCAATTCCGGTAGGCACCTCCATTTTTCTTGACATTTTAACATAAGTGTGATATAATGAAAGTATAGCCCAGTTATACTAGGCAGTAGCGGTTTTGCCGCCCTTTTTTATTGTCAATTAAATTATTTTTATGCTACAATAAAAGTGCTATATTTAATCGTTTGAGTGAAACACTAGTACGTTTTTATAATTAGTGATAATCACGTAAATTACAATGGCGCCGCAAGGCATCAATTGTTTGCGTGGTTATTACTAGTGTGAACGATTAGATATAGCACCCCTTGCGGTGCCATTTTTGTTAATCCCCATTAATATAGTGGCAC
>CAMKRV010000014.1 GCA_946415265.1 uncultured Candidatus Saccharibacteria bacterium
TGTATATGCAGTAGGATATAGTAATAATGAAGATGGCAATACTAAACTCATTAACACAGAACATCCTGAATACAGTATAGACACAGGATTAGCGACCAGTGGATTAATCTCTAACTGGGCTATGAAGTTAAACAATATACCAGATGATCCTTCCCCTACTCCACCAGTTATAGAACCAGCTTATGACAATACTTATGGCTTAGTACCACAATACTGGACTAGAGTAGCTTCTAGGCCTTCTGGTACTACAGATATGGATGAAGGTTCCTCCTTTACTACTACCTATGCCATCTACACTACCTCTAACCAACATGCTGGTACATACAATGGACAAGTGAAATATGTTCTCACTCATCCATCCACCCAACCATACGTATACTATATGCAAGAAGTAGACAAGTGGAAGAATACGATAGCTCTAGATGAAAGTGTGCAAGCTATAGATTTAAGAGATGGCAAAAAATATTGGGTGACAAAACTAAAAGATGGGAATATCTGGATGGCACAAAACTTGGATTTTGGTATAGAAGCTAATGCTGTACTTAATTCCAATACTACAGACCTAAATGTGGCTTATGACTCTAGTACTGGGCAATATGCAGAATATAATAATGGCTATACAGAAAGTAATGGAGTAATATATTGGAAGCCGGCTAGTAGTGCTACTACCATAGATTTTACTGGTACCAATGTTTCTGGTTGGCAGAATAGTGATACTACGCCATATTCTGCTAGTAAGACCGATAGCACAGAAACTGGACATGATTCGCCAGGTAATTGGTATAACTGGACTGCAGCTATAGCATCTAATAACTCTTCTTCATTAACCCAAGATACATTAAGTGATATATCTAAGAATCCTAAGAACTCTATATGTCCTAAAGGGTGGAGATTGCCTACTATATCTAGTGAGTCCGAAACAATAGCTGGTTCTACTAATGAGTTTGCGAGGTTGAATTATTTATATAACAACAATTCAACATCAAATTCAGACGGATTCGCCATCAAGCCACTATACTTCATTTATGGCGGACTCATTAATAACAGGACACTATACATCGATATGCGAGATGGTGGGGGTAATTACAGGTCAAGTACTGTTTCCAGCTCATTATCGTCCTATCGTTTGGCAATTACTGATTCGCTAACCAACGTAGCCGATGGCTCAGAGTGGTCAGCCAAAAATAGAGGGATGTCCATTCGCTGCCTCGCCAAATAGCTGCCCCATCGTGTTATCAAAACTTTCGCACATCCTCCAAACTTAACTTTTCTTCGCACTTTAGGCACATGTCTAAAAATCTCACCAAAATCACCCCTGTTACTACAGGGGTGACACACCATATATTATATATAGATCTAAACTTTAAAAATGAATATAATTATACAATCTAGCCTGACCAGCGCTTATCGTACGCGCGCCAAAATCTCCCGCATGCGAATGCCCAGAATATAGATAAGTAGCATAATAGTTATTATATTCTGTCACGTTTATAGAACCATCACCATTCACGCTTTCCACCCAAAATACGTGCCCATAATATCCAGCATCATCCTGCCCGATAGTCCCAGCTGCTGGATTATGGTCCACCGTATATCCAGCCGCCCTAGCGCCATCATCCCAGCGCGAAGCATTACCCCAAGCCAACACTACACCATAGGCCTCATAAGCCTTCCAGCCAGTGTAACTCACGCATTCACATACATAGCCACCAATATATCGCCCGTCATCTAATCTTGTTCCATACCAATCTTGCTTATCCGGGCAATCACCTTGCCATGGATAAGTATTAATCCCTGTATAAGTACTACCGCCGTAGCGCTCTGGATGAGCTTCCTGCTCTGCTTTTTCGGCGGCACGCTGTGCTTCTTGTGCCGCCTTTGCCACTTCTGTATACGCCTCTGCATCATTTTGATATTTCTCTACTAAATTTTGCTGCTCACTACGCTTTGCCACCAAAGTTTCCTTTGCGGCCTGCTGATTAGCAAGCAAATCTTCTACTTCCGCCTTGTCGGCTTCAAGTTGCATTTTCATATCACGCACCGCAGCCGCCGATACACTTATTTGTTGCTTCACTACTTCTTCGCGCGCTGCTTTTTCTGCTAAATCCGATATCGAACTAGAGCCAGCTAATATTTTAATTGGCTCCGAATCTCCATCAAAATGCATATTAATGAGAAGTTCCGCCAAAGCCTCCTGCTGCTCTTCCAGCTTCATTTCTGTTTCGTAAATTTGTTTCTTTAGTTCCTTAATCTCGGCCTCAGTCTGAGCGATCTCAGCCTCACTAGATGCAATTTCTACAGACAACTCATTTACTTTCATCTGAAACAAGTTAGCCGAGCTAGACGCTGCCGCCGCTCTTCTATTGGCCTCTTGTTCTTTTTCTACCGCTTCACGACACGCCGCAGAATTTTGGCACGCTCGCGAAATACCATTTACCTCAATATTATTAAATACGGTAATCCCAAGTGGTGTTCCCACCAAAGCAAAAATCAATACAATTATTAATATTTTCTTTTTGTTTTTCAACATTAGCATAAGCTTATTATAACATAAATCTCTGAGATGCAAATGTTTATCTATAAATTAATTTGTTTTATGCAAATACTTGGATACTGCCAATCTTGCCGATATCCTACCAATAATCATCCCCGCCGCTACAAATATCAAATATACCAAAATCAACTTATTAGATTGCAACACATCCGTAATTGCCGTTACGTCTATACCGTAGCTAGCTAGCTTTGGCGCCATAAACATAAATCCGAAATAACTCACTGTAGCCGCTACCACACCCGCAATAATGCCACAAATCTCTGCTTCTACCAAAAACGGCCCACGAATAAACCGCTTTTCCGCACCTACCAGCTTCATCATATATATTTCTTCCCTACGTGAGAAAATTGCCATCCGGATAGTACTAAAGATAATCAATACCGATATCACCAAGAACACAATCGCAAGAATCAAGCCACCCGTCCGCGCAATCCGCGCCCAAGAAGTAATCGTGGCAATCTCTGCTTGGTTTACATCATAAGTCGGAGCTTTCTCTTTATCAGTATACTGCTTAAATAATTCGTTAGTTTCTACCAAATCCCTAATACTCGTCAAATCATCCACATTATATACTTTCACGCGCATCGTACCCTGCATTTTGGCGATCATCAAGGTTTTCATTTCATCATCTAGAATATTAATAACTTCATCACTATTAGCATTTTCTTCCAAAAACTTCTTATATTCTTCTTCTGACGTAGAAGTTTCCACGCTTTTTACATTTTTATCCGTCTTAATCGTATCGGACAACTGGCCCAAAATTTCTTCTGAAGTATTTGGCTTAATGTAAATAGTAATATCAATTTTATCTTTCATCAATTCCGCGGTGCTAGTGAGAATTACACTTGCCACCACGGTAATAAACAAAATAATCAGTGTAATCGCCATCACCACCGTAGCCGCAGTAGATAGCCAAATATTTCGCCCAAATCCCTTTGCACCATATTTAGCGATCCTCGCTTGCGTCCGCATTGGATGTTTTTGTCGCGTCTTTTGCATTGTGCGCAAGCTTTTTTTGGTGACTTTCTTCAGCTTTTTAGCCTTACTTTCTTTTGTAAGTTTTTCTGACTCAGCCACCTTTTTCTCGCTTGTTTTAGGGATTATTGTTTTTTCTTCACCAACCATTATTGTATTACTCTCCTATGCGGTCTTAGCGCGTGCCCTGGTGTTTGCACCGTTCGCACTGGCGTTTTTGGCACCGGCGTTTCATCCAATTTATAAATACCGTGATTTTTCTGATCATTTACTATTTTGCCATCCTTTAATGTAACTACACGCTTCTGCAGAGTATTGACGATGTTTTCATTGTGCGTAGTTACCAATATGGTTGTACCAAAATCATTAATCCGTTTAAGGAGCCCAATAATTTCTTCTGTCGTTAATTTATCTAGATTAGCCGTAGGCTCATCTGCAATCAAAATCTTAGGCTGTCGCGCTACACTCCTAGCAATAGACACCCGCTGCTGCTGCCCACCCGAAAGCTGATCCGGGAATTTTTTCGCCTGGTCCAAAAGATCCACTAGCTCCAAGACTTTTGGCACAGTTTTGCGAATATCCTTACCGCTCATCCCAGCAATTTCTAAAGCAAAAGCCACATTTTCATATACTGTACGCCGTGGCAAAAGCTTAAAATCCTGAAACACTACGCCAAGTCGCCGCCGGTACCCAGGAATATGACGTTTTTTCACATAATCAAGATCAATTCCGCCAATAATAATCTTACCAGCGTCCGGATTTTCTTCTTTGGTAATCATCTTCATTAGGGTAGACTTACCAGCCCCGGATTTCCCCACCAAGAACACAAACTCGTTCGGCTCGATATGTAGCGACACCCCATCCAGCGCAGGCTTTTCGTCGCCTGGATATTTCTTTGTGACGCCATCAAGCAAAATCATATCTCTATGTTAGCATAAACGGCATAAATTCGCAAACAAACTCTACAAAGTTTCTAATTCTTGCATGATTTTATTATCAAACCCAGCACGAAACTCTATATGTACCGAAATATGTTTCTCCGCACTGCCTTCTGGCTGATAAATTGAGCTCGGCGTAATCTCCGCTTTAGTATTATATTTTGCCAAAACCTTATTAATTTTTTCTACTACTACGCCATAAGTATCGTTAGTTTTTACTGTTAAATCACGCTTTTCTGTTTTACCTATATAAATTTCTTTTTTGTCATTAGCCTTTACTAAAATTTTATCTAGATCAAGTTCAAATCCAGCCAAATATTCTGCCAGTTTAAACTCCAAGCGTACAGAATTTTTAAATTCACCCACCACACCAATCGTATCGCCATCTTCTGTTACAATTTCTGCAGCACGCTTTGACTCGAATGGCTTATTTGCCGCAAAATTATCCTTTAGTGGCAAAAACTTTACCACAATATTTAGTCCCCGCAGCAGCTCTTCCACATATTTTTTTGCTTTATAATAAGCCGTGCTATTATTTTTACGCTCTGCTATTACCATGCCCATTTGCATTTTTTCTACCGGTACGTTTTCCGCGTCCATTCCCCACGCTTTTTGATATACTTTATTCATTTCATAAAGCGCAAATTTATCAAATGGGATCTTTTGGTTCATGTATGTCTTGTCCAATAAACTCGGCACGATAGATTGCCTCACGTATTGCAGTTCTGGCGAAATAGAATTTACAATTTTATATGAATTTTTCGGATCCTGTCCAGCCTTTTCCAATAATTTTCCAGATACAAATCCATATGTCAATAATTCGTTTGCCCCCAAACGGCGCATAGCTTCACGAATTCGTTTCTTAAGCTCCCACATTTTATCTGACTCCGCCGTTTGGTGCAAAGGCAAAGTTGGCGCAATATTATCATAGCCAAGCAACCGCCCCACTTCTTCAATAATATCTTCTTTAATATGAATATCCGTTCGCCAAGCAGGCGCTGTTATTATCAAATTACCATTATCGGCTTTCACTGCAAAACCTACGTTCGTTAAAGTTCGCGTGGTTAAATCTTCATCATAGCTTGTGCCTAGTAAATTATTAATTTCTTCTACGGTAATCTCAACATTTGAAACAATTTCCGGCTGTGCGACTTCATCCGCCACGGCTACCACTTTAAATCCTTCAGCAAGCATTCTTGCACATTCTCCTGCTACGGTCAAAGTTTGATACGCCGGCTGTCCTTTAGTAAATCTAGTAATTGCCTCTGAAAAAATCCCGTGTGCCATTTGCGTTTTACGCAAATTATACAAACTAAACGTCGCCGATTCGATAATAATATTGCGAGTATTTTCATCTATTTCTGTAGATTTTCCGCCCATCGCACCAGCTAGCGCTACCGGCACATTATTGCTCGTAATTATAATATCACTTTCATTTAACTCTATTTCTTTATCATCAAGTAACGTTAATTTTTCACCGTTTTTTGCCAATCGCACTACAATCTCTGGTTTGTCTGTACCACCAACTTGCAAAAACTTATCATAGTCAAACGCATGTAGTGGCTGACCGGTTAACAGCATCAAATAGTTCGTTGCGTCCACGATCAGATCCACTGGTCGCATCCCAGATTTCGCCAAAATCGTATCTTGCCACGTCAGGTATTTTTGCTTTAGTTCGCCATGCTTTTCTAGCACCACCGCAGTATATCGTTCGCAAATATTTTTGTCTACAATTTTAACCTTAATACTATTATCGGCTTTTAAAACTTCTTCCGGATTTTTATACTCAAACTTCTCGCCCAATATTCCTGCCACTTCACGCGCGAGTCCAATCATCCCAAAACAATCTGGCCTGTGAGTTAGTGATTTATTTTCAATTTCCAAAATCAAATCATTTAGCTCAAATACATCCGCAAGCAGTTCGCCCGGCCGCGCAACTTCTGGGTCAATTTCTGCAATTTTTTCATGCTTATCATCAAAATCCAGCTCATCCGCACCTGCAAGCATACCATAAGAATCGTACTTACCAAGCATTTTACGCTTACCAATCACAAATGGCGCGTCTTCATGCGCACTAGCCGGCACCACCGCCCCCGGTGCAATCCATACCGCCAACATCCCCGCTCTTACATTTGGCGCCCCGCACATCACCTGTACCAAACCGTTTCCATCTGTCTCAACTTTAGCAAGTTCTTTACCAGCCCCACCCACGTTAATCTTGCAAAGTGTCAAATGTGTACCTTCAATTTTTTCTGCCGTTTCTACGCGCGCCACATATATTTTGTCGTATTTGTGAGTTTCATCTATCACGCCTTCCACTTCTACCAAACGTGCACCAATCAGCCTAATCAAATCTTCATTAGACACCTTAATATCTACATACTTTTTCAGCCAATTTAATGAAATTTTCATATTAAAACTCCTTCAAGAAATTAAGGTTTCCACTTTCGAAATATCGTACATCATCCAACCCATATTTCAACATCACCAACCTATCCATGCCTCCCCCCCACGCAAAGCCATGGTATTTAGTGGGATCAATTCCTGCCATTTTCAATACATTTGGATGAATCATCCCACATCCTAACATTTCCAAAAAGTCACCCTTTTTGCCGCCCAACGTCTTTGGTTTTTCAATCATAAATTCTAGGCTTGGCTCCGTAAATGGGAAATATCCTGGCTGTGTCCTGATATTTAATTTCTGCCCATAATATTTCTCAAAAAACTCTCGCAAAATTCCAAGCATATTACCCATATTACAATTTTCCGATACGTACACCCCCTCGCACTGATAAAAGGTATGTTCGTGCGTGGCGTCTACGTCTTCATTGCGATGCACGCGCCCCGGAATCACTACCGCAATCGCCTTACCTTCATCTAGGTTATGCTTATACTTTTTCAGTGCCCTGTGTTGCATAGTAGAAGTATGCGCCGGCGGAATCAAACCCTCTTCCGTACGAAAAGTATCGTAACCATCGCGCGCCGGGTGCTCCTTTGCAAAATTCAAAGAGTCAAACATATGGAATTCGTCATCCAACTGCCGACTTTCCATCACATCAAAACCCATCAGCTGATATATTTCTGTCACTCGATCGATTTCTTGCATCAAAGGGTGCTTAGAACCATAACTTTGCGGATAAACTTCTGGCAATGTTTCATTTGGCGCCGTTGGCGCAGTAATGTCAATTGGGGTCACATCTACGTCCATAGCCGCCTTTTCCGCCGCAGCTATTTTTGCCAAAATCTCCTGCTTACGCACGTTAATTTCACGCCCAAATTCTGCCCGCTTTTCTGCCGGCACATCACGAATTCCAGCATACTCTGCATTAATCTTTTTTAATTCTTGTTTTAGTGTCTCCAACTCTGTCATATCTATGCTTATTATACCTCTACTTGACTTTTTTTACAATCTATGATAAAATAGAAATATGTAGGGATTCTGTGCCCTCTTTTTTATGCCGCAAAGCTACGGTTACGCACATCCGCATAGCTTATCGGGTTAAACAATATCACCAATAAATTATCCGCCACGGTATTTTCATTATCAAATTTAAGCTCTTTCTCTACCTCTACCGCTGGCTCACCAAACGCATACCGCTCATTAGGATTATAGCTGGCAATGTAATTTCCATAATCAACAATATCCAGTAACGCCACAACCGTATCTTTATCCAGACCAGAATATCTAGCCAAAATCCCTTCATATGAATTATCTAATGGATTCTTTTCGTAATAATCATCCAGAAAAGCCGTAACAGCCGACTTCTCTATAATTCCCATGCCTTCCATCAAAGACTGGTCCTCAATAAATCTCTGATAGTACTTCGCTTTATCCCAATTAGGGGCTTGTGCATCACTAACAGTATTACCGGCAACGCAAGATTCTCCTCCCACATATCCGGCATTTGCCAAAGCTTCGGCATTACCAACTACATCAATGAAATCACCCACAACAGGAACCGACCCAATTGCTGAGTTTATCACATTATTGAACGTAGAGCTGCCTGTATCCACTTGTCCCCAATCACTTACCTGGTTCACAATATTCTGATCAGCAATTCCAAAAGCTGAACTCCTGTTATCGCAAAATAGAATATATTTCGCCAAATCAGAATCCCCATCTATTTTTACATTTCCATCACTAGTAGTCGTATCAAGAAAGTTGTCATCCAAAATATTTGTTACTTCAGACGGATCACTCTGTATTGTAGATAAATCTGTCATGGAATACGGATTACAATAGGCGTCACCCACAGCACCAATAGACGCCAAATACGGACAAGTATTTTCATATTCTTGCATCGGAACCAAATCGTCAGCCACATTATACGCCGAAGCAGTAGGCAGCGCAGCAACAACAGCCGAAGACATCACAGAACTAGTGGAAGAAATGAAACTCGTTAGCGAATTGGCTGGCGAAAAAGCCATCATTTGAGTCAATAAAGTACCCAAAAATGTATATTTTGATGTCGCGTCAAACGGGTCCCTGACCAATCTTTCTTGTCGAGCATCTTCCGCTATTACTTGCTGATGAGCCAAAGCATACTTTACATATTCAGACTCCGTTGCCAACGAGCCGCCGTTAGCACGATGCGTATTTCCAAGGTACATATTACCACCCGAGGTCAAAGCGTTCCCTAAATCCTCTCCTCCCAAATTAGTAATTAAATCCCTAGTCAACATCTTTGCAACAACCGGAGTAATAGTGGAAATAATCCCGGCTATTAATAATGATATACCCACACTAAAGGCAGCGCCAACAACCGCATCAGCAATCAGCCCAGAACATCCCGCAGCTGCCGTACCGCCAAGGGTAAAAGGTGCACCCAATAAGCCCGCTATACACGCAGCAATCTCTACCCCACTTTGCACCGCACCAGCAAAATTAGCAGCCAGTTTAGCAAAAGAACAAGTCCTAAAGGCCGCCATGCTAGTGCCGATACCACCAAGCACGCGTTTAATGCTGCTTGTGAAATTGAAACTTTTGACGCTGGGGTCGTCTGGATTTACCCTCTTCCCGCTATATAAAGAAGTTATGCCACTTGATTCCATAGCCGTTTTGTCAGTGGTAGTGTATTTTGGCTCAAGCGCAGATACACCATTCTCTGTAACATTTGCTCCCATATCAGAAGTGCTGATACTCGCCCCAGATTTAACCGCTAAATCCACGTTGGTATTAACTTTTTTCTCATTTAAAGATTCTACCAGAGTATGAATCGGTGAATTATCGCCATCTCCCGCCTTTACTTTATCTATAGCTTCAAAAAAACTAGTGGTCAAATTGATTATTTGCAAAGCTTCGCTAGCAGAAACCAATAGACTTACTCCGCCAAGAAAATTAAGCCCAATGCAAGCACTATTTACAATTTTTTGCGCCGTACCAGTAACACTACCCCCGCTATACTTATTACCTATTTCTTCTAGCTTGGCCTTCACTTCACTATCGCTTTGTATCCTAGAACGTGAAGTAGTACTTTTACCACTTTCCGCAACAGATCGATAATTCCCATCTTCATCAGCAACACGTACAGGATTACCTTCCTCGTCTTCTTCCGTAGTAGCCACTCTAACACCGCCCTCTTCTATAGTATCTCCTGCCTGTTTTGCTATCAAATCAGTAGCAACTTCTCTCGGGCTTTTATCCGATTCCGCAACATCTTGATCAAAATTCTTAAACAAATTTCTTGTCAGGTTATTACCTTTCAAGAAATTCATAGTTGTTGTTCCAAACCAATTTGCAATTGTTCCACGCCAGGTCATAGATCCATTATTATAACTGCGGAAGAAGCTCGTGTCCGATTCATAAAAATTCCTAAAAGAAACCGCCTCAGTATTATATTTTATATTGTCGGTATCAAAACGAGATAAATCCATACTAGACAACCTAGAGGCCGCCGCATCGTCAGCCGCAATTATTTTAATCTCACCAGAACCATCATCATACTTTAACACCCTAGTACCATTACCATCAAAATCATCATCATATTCAATCCCATAGACAGATAATTTCGAGGCCTGATTTTTACTAATTTTAAAAGTATCCTCAGTAAAAATTTTTGATTTAATAGGATCTTTTACTAATTTATTATCCATCTGATATCTAATTAGCGCATTGGACCTTTTGCTCGCAGACACATGCATCGAGTTAAATGTCTCTTGAAATTGCGCCACCAAACTAAATGGTTGAAGCAACTGTGCCCCACCTACAATTCCACCCACACTCACGATCAACCCAATCACCAGTCCTATCGGACCACCTTTCTTGAACCAACCTTTTGTTTTCTTCTTACTTTTTCCGCTTTTTCCACCAACCCCACCACTAGTCTTTCCACTACCAGAATATAGTCCACCTACCTTAGTCTCTTTATCTCTCACACCACCCAAGCCACTTGCACTAGCACCTATCCCGTCATTTACTGCCGATTGTTCCGCAGATCTCAAACCACCCGCCACGCCATCACTACCGTTGCGCCTCTTACTGTTCTTTTTATCTTTATTGCTCAAAAAATCAGGCCTTGTATCCCTAAATCCCCTAATCACATCCCTAGCTGCGTCAGACAAGCTTCTTTTTTCGGACCCTTCTTCACCATCCATAATTATATATAATTATATAACAAACTTAAGCTTTTTGGTAAAAATCTTAAATTAATACAATCGAAATAATTGAAATAATCGCCAATACGATTAATACTACCCACACCCAACCAAATCTACCAGTCTTTTTAAAATCCTTCACGTACTCTGAATCTTCCGCAAAGTCTGGCGTATCCTCATCTACCACACCAGAAGCCCTCAAAGCCCGTTCACGCAAATCCGCATCAATCCTACGCGAGAGCTCGTTATCTTGTTGATTATTTTTATTTACTATTACGCCCATACTATTCCTAAATAAATTATTAACTTTTTTCATTATAACATACAATTTTCGTGCTATAATAATGTAAATATCATTAAAGGAGGTCACAAATGGCGACTAAAAAGTCGAAATCGTCGGCTAAGTCTGCAAAGACTAAGACGACCAAACCTAAAACTGCCGAGAAGTCTGTCAAAAAGTCAGAAATCGAGGCTCCTAAAACCAACACGGTGGAAGAAACAAAAGTAACCACAACTACTAGCGAGAAAAAATCCTGTTTCAAAGGCTTCTTTGCTAAAAAATATGAAGAAAAAGAGAGCATTCTCACCATCTTCAAAAATCACAAATTCTATGGCGCATTACTCGGCGAAGTTATCGGCACTATGCTCATAGCACTTTTGCTGTTTGCTTTATCCCTCATGGGTATTGCTAATGTAGCTATGTACGCTTTTGCTATTATTGCAATACTAGTTGCAGTATACGCATTCTCTGGCGCTTGCCTCAACCCTATCATAACCGTAGGTATGATGGCTACTCGCCGTATATCCGTAATTCGCGGCATTATGTATATCATTGCAGAAATCCTTGGCGCATGGCTCGGCTGGCTCATTTTCAATGGGTTCCATCTAGCCGGTGGCGAAACCGCCTACGATGTGCCGGCAATGGCAGCTGTGGCAGAAGGTGGCTTCTGGACAGTAACTATGGTAGAGCTTATCGGCGCAGCCGTCATCGGGTTCTTCTTTGCACGTGCCATTGAATACAAGCGTAGCGTCTTTACCTTTGCTGCCGTTGTAGCTGGCGGTATGGCGCTAGCCGTGCTTATCGGCTACGTAGTTTCTGCTGCCTTCTTGGGCTTAAACAGCAACTTCGTATTCAACCCAGCCGTAGCATTGATGATGCAAATCTTCCCAACTGCAGGTGAAAACTTTGGCGAAATACTCGGCGGCATCTGCCAAGCATTATCCATCTACGCTTTGATTCCAATGATTGGTGGTGTAGTAGGATTCTATCTTTCAGACTTTGCCAAAAAGCTTTCTGAAGATTAATCCATCGCAAAAAAATAACCCCGCAAAGGGTTATTTTTTTTAATCTTTAGGGAACAATGGAGCTTCGGGCGGAGCAATCGGGTTTTCAAATATTTCAAAAATCCTTTCCGTAGTTTGTGGAATAAACGGACTCAACATATAATTCACATTCAATAAATCAAAGATTAAACTTTGCATACACTCTTGCAATTTTTCCGTTTCGCCATTTTTTGCCAAACTCCAAGGTTTTTCCTCATCAATACGTTTATTAATATCTTGTACCTTGCCCCACACATACTCAAAAGTCTTAGAAAATTCAAACGCATTCATTAATTCTATATACTTAGCATCAAAGTGAAATTCCGGAGTTTCAGTGAGTACTATACCATTCTTTTTAGCTAGCGTCGCAAGTCTCTGTACTAAATTGCCTAAATCATTCGCCAGCTCATTATTATACGCATTTTCAAATTTTTCCCACGTAAAATCCGAATCTGCAAAAGTATCGGCATGCTTTAAGAAATAATACCTAAATGCATCTAGACCGTGTTTTTCTAATACCTCAATCGGATCCACCACATTACCAATAGATTTAGACATTTTCTGCCCATTCGCCAAAATAAACCCGTGCGAAAGCAGTACTTTTGGCAACGGTAATCCTAATCCAATCAGCATTGCCGGCCAAATAATTGCATGGAACCGCAAAATATCTTTGCCCACGAACTGCGCCGCTGCCGGCCACCACTCATTAATATCTTCGTCCGGGTATCCTAATATTGTAATATAGTTAGAAAGCGCGTCAATCCATACATACATTACCTGTGTATCATCACCAGGCACTGGCACACCCCAAGTTAATTGCTCGGTAGAACGCGAAATAGATACATCCGGAGATTCTTCTAGTAATTTCAAAATTTCTTTTTTACGAAAATCCGGCAATATTAACATTTCATCAGTTTCAATCGCCGCACGAATTTTATCTTTAAAATCCGAAATTCTAAGATAATAATTTTCTTCTACAAGTTTTTCGTATGGTTTTTGATGATCAGGACAAATCCCATTATTTTCGTCATATTCTTTTTGTGTAATAAATCTCTCACAACCAGAACAATACCACCCCTCATACTTAGCCTTGTATATATGGTCAGACAATCTACGCCAAATTTCTTGACACCTACGTCCATGATCTACGTCAGTCGTCCTAATAAAATCCGTATAAGACGCATCTAATTTTTCAATGAATTCCATAAATTTCTTTGCGTTATCCGCCACGTATTCTTCTACCGGAATTCCTAAATCATTGGCTTTTTGAAAAATCTTATTACCATGCTCATCTACACCAGCCTGAAATTTCACTTCGTCACCAGAAAGCCTACGATATCTAGCATAGACATCCGCTAGACAATAATCCATAGCATGACCAATATGTGGTGCACCGTTCACATACGGTATCGCCGTAGTTATATACGTCTTATTCATAAAAATATTTTACAATATAAAATTATATACGTCAATGCCAGCGAACTAAATCTGTAACACACCTAGTTGTATCATCAATACTACAGCCAAAGCAATCACCACCATTACAGCCACTATCACTAAGGCAATCAAGGTATTTTTACTCGTCTTCTTTTTTGCTGGCTTGGCCGGCGCAGCTGTTTGGCCCATTTCTGGCTGCGCTGCCGGATCTGTAAACGACACGCTCTGCGGGCTCCCAGCTGGCGCTGCAAAAGCACTATCATTCACAGGCATCGGTTCCGCTGCTTCTGGTCCAGACACCGCCGAACCGATCGAACCAGGCACTGGACCTGCCGCCTTCATCGGCGCTTTTAATTCTTCTTCTATTGGATCTGGTGCTGGTGCTGGTTCGGGCATCATAATCGGATCTGTCGCCGCTACACCGTTCAAATTACCTGGCTGAAACACCGGATTTACTGGAGCCGATACAGCAGGATTAACCACAGGGTTAACTGGAGGCTGCACTACCGGATTTGCCGCCGCAGGCATTGGTGCTACAGGTCGCTGAACCGGAGCTGGACCAACTGGAGTTACTGGAGCCGCAGGCTGTACTGGGGCATTAAGCGGTCGTGGCGGCGCTACTGGCGCAGGATTAGGATTAGCTCCAGATGCCGGATTAGGGGTTGGTATCGGATTATTTGTTGGATCCATTTTCATTATTCCTTTTTAAGTTAATTCTAGAATCTTTACTATATTTTACCGCTAATGTCTACTTTTCGCAAGGCCACCACTAGTCTACATTTTTACAGAATTAATCGCCTTCTTGAGGGTATTGATCGACTTTTGTAATTCAATTCCTTCTTTTTCAGAAATCTTTAAATCTAATCTCCGCACCACGCCTTCACGCCCCACCACAGACGGCCAACCAAAACACGTCCCAGAAAACCCATCATACGAAGACACTGGCATTACGCGCATCTCGTCATTTAAAATACAGTTTAGTATAGATACCACACACGTAGCAATTCCATAATACGTCGCACCTTTTTTCTCAATAATTTCATATGCTTCGTCACGCACAAAATCCGAAATTCCATTTCGCACATCCGCCGGCAACATTTCTGCTACCTTTTGGCCACCCGCATCCGCTAGCGACCACAAAGTCAGCTCCGTATCACCATGCTCACCAATCTGATATGCATGTACAGATTTTGCATTGATATTCATATAGCCTGCAATCCTCTGTCTGAGTCTTGCCGAATCCAGCACTGTACCAGACCCAATCACCCGCTCCGTTGGCAAGCCAGAAAACTTCAAAGTATAATACGTCAACACATCCATCGGGTTTGTGACTACCAAGAATATGCCATCAAACCCACTAGCCATTATCTGCTCTATCATACCCTTCAAGATATTCGCGTTCTTTTTTAGAAGTTCCATCCGTGTTTCGCCCGGCTTTTGCGCTGCGCCCGCCGTAATCACCACTACATCACAATCTTTCGCATCTTTATAAGTGCCATTAGAAACTTTCACGTAACTCGGCGCCACAGCTAGTGCATCACGCAGATCCATTGCTTCGCCTTCCGCGTCTTTTGCAATAATATCCGTTAGAATTATCTCATTTATCACCGTGCGCTGATTCATTATCGCAAACGCAATACTCGCGCCTACGTTCCCCGTCCCCACAATCATAACTTTATTGTTATCCATAATGATATTATAGCATAAGCATTTTAAATCATGATCAAAAATTAACTCGGAATTCACTTCTGAGTTAATTTTCTTGCTGGTTTCTTTTGCTGGACTTTTCTTTGCCTAAAGAAAAGTCCAAAGACTTTCAAAATATAGTTTTAATTCTTCACCAATATATTCATCTTTTTCATATATTTCGGATAATTCTTTCAAGAACTTTGGGGCTAACCTTTCGAGTCTCGCCTTGCGGTATTCTTCCCACTTAGCACTTTCACTTTCGCTCAAACTTTGCGGGAAGTTGCGCCCTTTGTAATGCAGCAACAATTCTGGCAACCGCGGATCATGAAAATCCGGGTGAAAATCCGCTAGTTTATTCGCATCCGCGTTTCGCACCGCTGCCACTTTTACCCTATCTGTGTCACTTAAAAAACCATCGTATAGTGCCGCTTCCGGCTCCACCGCCGGCGGAAACTCCGGCCGGTTTTCCATTTCGCTTCGCATTTTTTCCGCAAATTCTGGATGCGCTAGTAGATCCTGCAAATTTCCCTCCACAATTTCCCGCGTTAAGCCAATTTTATTCCAGCCATCTTCTTTTTCTAACACCCCCATCGGCGCCACCGCTGGACATTTATTAAAACACAGCTCTTTTACGATCGGAAAAGTTTTTTCCATATCTACATCGTTAATGTTGTAACGTAAATCATATACCAACACATTGCCATTTCGTCCGCTAGTTAGCGGAAACGCCACCGTAGTCTTATTAAATTCATTACTATATCTACCAGATGCGTACACAAAAGGTTTTTTATTTTCTAGGTTTACTATTTTTTTAATTTCTTTTTTATCGCGCATCTTGAGGAGGAAATCAAAAAGTTCGGGCTGCTTTTCACGGATTAATCGCGCTACCGCAATTGTGGCATACACATCACTCAGGGCATCGTGCGCATGTTCATGTGTTACACCATTTAGTTTAGTTATTAATTCCAGCCGATTAGTCGGCGCACCATCCTCACGAAACGGCCAATTAATCCCTTCCGGCCTAAGGGCCCGCGTCAACCGCACTACATCTAGTATATCCCAGCGCGATCTCCCATCTTTCCATTCCCACTCATATGGGTCATAAAAATTCCGCCACAAAAGTGCCCGCATAAATTCATCATCAAACCGCACCGTATTATATCCCACCGCTATAGTATTTGGCACAAAAACTTCTTCAGTTATAAATCTCGCAAATTCTGCCTCCAGCACACCATCCCGCAAAGTTTCTTGCGGTGTAATTTTTGTCACCATAATCGCACCCGGACTCGGCAAAGCATCTTCTGTCATCTTCACTAGAATATTCACCGGTTCACCAACTAAATTCAATTCCATATCCGTCCGCTGCCCGGCAAACTGCATCACTCGATCACTTCGTGCATTCAAACCCGAAGTTTCCAAATCATAAAAGAAAAACGTCTTCATATTGTACATTTATAATAAAATCTTCATGGAAATGGGGTTGACTTTTACGCTTGCATATGGTAGGATTAATCAAAGGGTTAAGATTTCTTCTGTTTAGAAGAAATCTTTTTTAGTTTGACGGTGATTTTCATTTCTTCAACTTCAAACATAGCAAATCCCTCCTTTCTCCTTACCACTGTTTTTTAACATACGTCTTCCCCACTTCCTGCACTCCTTATATCACATCACACAAAAACATTCAACCCATGCTAAACTATTTTGCAACAATTGTAACCTTCCGATATAATTACTCCGGAGTGTCCGTCTCACCAATGACTAAATCAAACATCATTCGTTCAGACGTATTCTCGGGAAGCAAAGATGCCCTTATGCCACTCGGCACAAGTTGTATAACTTTTTCGTATAGAACATCTTCAGATATTCTAGGACGCTAATTGCATCTTTCTTCATATGCATTTTTGCATCTACTGTGTTGTTTCTGCTCGCGGGCAACTACAACAATGGTTCGTTCAACAATGGAGGCAGCAACGGCAACTACTGGTCCTCTACTTCCAACGGTAATAGCAATAACGCCAGGAATCTGAACTTCAATTCGTCGAACGTGAATTCCGCCAATAACAACAATCGTAGGAACGGGTTCTCGGTCCGCTGCGTTGCTCGCTAGCTCCGCTAGCCCTTCCCCCGCTTCCCGAACTACTTACTCCACACAAAGCCCGGCCATTGCTTTAAGGACCAGTTGGCCGGCCCAAAAAACCAATCCTAATATCTATATTTCCAACCCACTTGATCGAAAGCACGTGCTAGCAATTTTTTTGCCGCCATATGTTTAGCCATGCCTATATAAGAAATTATTGTTTCTATATCACCATTACCGCTCTCGAAACTACTAATTGCTTCCTTCATATTCTTTCTGTAACGTTTACCAGGTAAATTTGCATCCAAATGCACCATTTTGCCAAGAAACGGACAACCCTTCTTTACTTCTTGCAAATAATGTTTTTTCGGATGTAAAGTTAATCCCATACTAGCTAAGAATTCCGGTATCTCTTTTTTCATAGCCGTTTGCGCCCTCGATACTTCATCTTCCGAGACAACAATGAAAAAATCATCCACATATCGCCCATAGTAATTAAAACCCAAAGCCCTCTTTACATACCAATCAAAATCATTCATAAAAACGTTCGACAATAACTGCGAAGTTAAATTACCTATTACAATGCCTTGCCCTTCTGGCTGGTTAAATAAACTCTTATTTAGTGGCAACACCTGCCAATCCGAAATCTTACCAGCTATCCTCACGCCATCTATCGGATCATCAAAAATAATCTCTTTCCATAAATAAGCGCATAAAACATACAGCCATCCTTTATTGGGGAATTGCCTTTCTAGGCCCCACATTATTTTCTCATACAAAAGTCCTCGCTTTAAACTCATAAAATATCCCGATATATCACCTTTTATTACATAAGCCTTTCTTTGCCCATTCAAAGATGCCTTTCTCATAAATCCCTGCAACCTAGCCACAGCATAATCTGTTCCCTTGTTGTTTCTACAAGACGTTGCATCTGGGACAAATCGCTTATCCCACCATGGTGCCACTATCGCATATAACAAATGATGTACTATTCTGTCTCGAAATGGCGCCGCAAAAATCTCCCTATATACTGGGTTGCTAATAATAAAAGCTTTTGATCTACTAGGTTTATATCGTCGCGCAATAATATCTTCAGCTAGTTGTTCCAAATTTTCATACCAATTCATTTCAAATTTAAACTCATCGTTAGTGTTTAATTTTCCCCTTCTTGCCATCAAAAAAGATTCATACAACGCCCGCATCAATTCCGAACCACACTGCGGCAACCTACTTAATTCGTTTCTATTCTTCTTCTTTTTCGCCATTCTTTCTTGTTATTCTTTTCACTTCTATATCAGCCTTATCTAAGGCTCGTTTTCTCACCTCTCTTTTTATTTGTTTTTCCAATGCCACCACCGCTTCAGTCAAATCATAAATCCTTTTCGCTTCCAATAACCTTAAATTCATCATCACTATGATATACCCATATAATTCTTCTGACACTTCATATGCTCGCCTGAGACATTCGTCTATTTCGGTACTGCCTCGCGACGTTCGCACCAATGTAATCTGTAATTCAGTTATACGTCTATCCGCCTCTATCGCAAACACTTCTCGCGTCACGCCATCCATCTTACGTACACACTCATGCACCATTTTGTGCACCACCTTAACTTTTGCGTTTAATTCCGCTAAATGCTCATCTACACTTATCAGCCTATTTGCACGCTCTAACCTCTGGTCCTCTTCATGTAACATCAGCACATAGTCCTGCTCCGTCACTCTTTCTCCCAAATCAAAAGTCCAACCTCTTTCCGTAATATTGCTAGGATAAATCCTTAGAATTTTCAACTTATTTTTTAAACGTTCTATATCATCTATTGCAATATAACCCTCTTCTGATACCACATCATAATCCGTATCCGGCAACAATCTCGCCGCCAGCTTTAAACTATCGGCTATTTTATATTTGTAGAATATTGCCGAATGCCCAAACATTTTCCACCAACCATCCGGGCACTTTAATACCATTAACTTGGTATAATTATCCTTTTCCTTTTCCAATAATCGTTTTTTGTCTACCAAGTATATTTTTTTGCGCTCTTGCCCTACCTGCGTTTCCTGCGTCCTCTTCGCTTGCATAGGAGTCTTTGGTTTGCTTGCACTACCCGCAACTTTACTAGACATTTTTGTACCTCATTCTATTCATTGCAATGTTTTTTCTCCGTCTTAGCTTACATCTCCATATCTACTGACTTGCTCCAGTTCAAAACTACGACACGATCCACTCTTTTCTCCTTCTTTGGGAAGCGGGGGAAGGGCTAGCGGAGCTAGCGAGCAACGCAGCGGACCGAGAACCCGCGCCTACGACCGTAGCTATTGGCGGAATTCACGTACGACGAATCGAAGCCCAGATTCCTGGCGTAATTGCTATAACCGTAGGAAGTAGAGGACCAGTAGCGGCCGTTGCTGCCTCCATCGTAGAACGAACCATTGTAGTAGTTGCCCGCGAGCAGAAAGTTTGGCACTGCGGTACGCGGACCAGCATTATTATAGAAAGTTGAAGAATTCTGATAATAGTTACTTTCTAGATCCGCTCCGTAAGCCTTAGCCAACGCATAGAAATCACCGCGCTTCCATTCGTTATTGGACGAATTACCAGACGTCGGCAATCTCCAACCCTTAGGGCAAATACTATATGGAGCATCAGTATTTTCCGTGCTTATAGATCTACCAGAACCTAACGTAGCTGCATCCCAAGAATAGTAAGAATAACACGGCGTGTTTTGCCCGCTAGCCCCGCAGTTAGTAGTATTGCCGCTATTATAAACATACGCATAGTTATTGGTAGAGAATTGGCTACTATCAGTGAGATTATTATTATCAGAATTCTTAACAGCTGAAGCCGGAAGAGTTCCATTAGCTTGCCAACCCTGATTCGTCGGAATAGTATAACCATTTACAAAATCCGTTTTATCAGACGTTAAGGTAGTTCCACCCGCCAAATTCAAATTTTTTGTCATCCAAACCTTACCATCTGCCAATTTAGCAATTGTATAATCTTGCTGGTCACGACTATCCTTCCTGGTATAATTCTGCCCCGGAGTCATTGAATTAATTATCGCACTCTTAGTCCCAGCCGCCAAACCATCAAAATCCTGCAAAAACTTTATATCATCTATGCTGGGCCCTTTCCACATTGCATAAAGGTCAATAGCCAAAGGATTATTAGCGGTAGCTCCCACATCGGTAATAGGGTAGGTTTCGTTCGCCTGATAAACATTCCCCGCACAATCACCATTACTAGTCACTTCAGTACACCAACCTTCAAAAATAAAACCTTCCTTTGTAGGCGCAACAATTTTATCCTCGGCATCCAAGACCCCTAATGACACGCTACTCAAACCGCCAGAAACAACGCCCGACACATTACTCGGCCAATTCGACGCACCAGCCCCATTATAAAATGTAACTGTATAGTTAGTAGCCACCACGTTCGTCACCGCTACAAAGTTTATCACGTTTGTGTACTCACCAGAAGCCTGCGCCCCACTAGCCTTTGCACCAATCTTAAAATGTAAAGTTTCATCGGTAATATCACTGGTATTTACCAACTTCAGCGGATTTACATCATTATAAAGCGGTAACCCCGCATAGCCAGTGGTTACCGAAACACTATCAATATCACCACTTCGCCAAACACCACTATTAGTACTACAATTTTCTACACAATACGAATACCCCCACCTATTTGCACCAAAATCACTACTATCCAAGCTCGCCGCTGAGCCCGTCAACGCCGCAAAACTATTGCTACCATTTACTAGACCAGTAGTATTATAAGGGCTGCTACTACTTCCCACCGTAGCAGTTAGTAACATGCCAGTCGGCACATTTGTGCCAGTCTCGACGCTTATAATATTGCTATCACCATTAGTCCCAAGCGATAAATTATCGATCGTCAAATCACCCGACACGTTCAATTTTAACGTAGGCTCAAAGGTAAAATCTATCCGCTGATATTTTTTATAGTTAAGCGCCTCCGCTTCGTCGCTACCACTAACATGCCAAACCGCCACCCCCCCTACCACTACCCCCAAACTTATCAAACAAGCTAATTTCAATAATCCGGTACGCCTTTTCATACCTCCATTATAGCATAAGTTTTTTGAAAATACCGTTTTTTGCAGACTATTCTGCGTTTTTCACGACATCATCATATGACCCTTCCCCACTTCCTTTGTATATTCGATTCAAATCGTGTTTTTGTTTTGTCCCATCTATTGTTATTCCAATACTTAGATGTTCCAAATTTTTCGAAATATATGCTTGTACTTTGTCGCTATCGTAATTAATGCCATTAGTTGAGAAGGAGAAACGATACGAGTTAAACCAATGATGATTCAAACGATACATTTCTGTTTTTATATAATCAAATATTTTATCAATTAAATCTATTTCAAGGAAGGGCTCTCCACCAATAA
>CAMKRV010000015.1 GCA_946415265.1 uncultured Candidatus Saccharibacteria bacterium
CATATTGCCACCCACTACATCGGTTAGGGGCAAATCTACGATGCAGGAGTGTGGATTGCCGATGAAATCAGACGATACCAACTCTTCTTCGGTTACACCTATGATACCCTCATAATATGGTTCATTTGCAGCCTTTTTAAAAATCTCATTTAATTCTTCTTTGGTGGTATTGCGTTTTACAATGGCAGTGATATCAGATAGCGAAACTACCGGTGTAGGTACACGCACGGATAATCCATTGAATTTCCCTGCCAGTGATGGAATAGCTAGTGCCGCAGCTTTGGATGCACCAGTAGTAGTTGGCACAATATTTTCAGCTGCAGAACGTGCTTCGCGTAAATCCTTAGCTGGTGCATCAAGTAATTTTTGTGAACCAGTATAAGAATGTACTGTTGTCATCATGGCTTTTTCAATGCCAAGCTCATCCTCTAAGACTTTCATTATTGGCGCAATGCAGTTGGTAGTGCAAGAGGCGTTAGAAATAATTTCGTCTCCAGCTTCTACTACTTCCTCGTTTACGCCGAGCACTACGGTTTTGGCACCTTCACCCTTGGCCGGCGCAGAAATTACCACTTTTTTAGCACCTGCTTTTATATGTGCACGGGCATCTTCTGGCTTAGTGAAAAAACCAGTAGATTCTATAACCACATCTACGCCCAGATCTTCCCAAGGTAGTTTCGCTGGGTCTTTTTCGGCGAATACCGGTATTTCTCGTGAATTAATTACAAGTGCATTTTCTTTTGCGGACACTTTTTTATCGTATGCGCCATAAGAAGAATCATGCTTTAGAAGGTGAGCCAATGTGTTGGCATCAGTAATATCATTTATGGCGACAACTTGTGTATCGCGCCGCTCTAATAATATCTTCAACGCATTCCGGCCAATTCTGCCAAAGCCATTGATTGCTACCTTTACCATTTTTACCTCCTAATTCTACTTATGGTAATTATACCACGAGTTTAGTTAAAAACGCAAAAATTCAAAAGTGGGCGGCTGGAACATGTTTTTCTGTTAGTATAAAATTGATTTGGATTTTTAACACGTATATTCCTGACGGCGCCGAGAAAGTTACCAGTAATGGTAATCTTTCTCGGACGCCCAGCGTATGACGTGTTTAAAAATACAAGTCCAACTAACAGAAAAACAGACCCAGCCAGGACCCGCTTTTCTATTGATTTTTTGCACACGCCTTATCGTGCAAAGTGTGCGAACGCACGGTTCGCTTCGGCCATACGGTGACAATCTTCTTTCTTCTTGAAGGCTGCACCGGTTTCATTGTAGGCATCTACAATTTCAGCTTCTAGGCGTTTAGCATAAGGCATGCCACTGCGGGCACGTGCGGATTGCACTAGCCAAGAAAACGCAAAGTGAAGTTGCCGGTGTCCAGCAATTGGGAATGGAATCTGGTAGTTAGCGCCACCCACACGACGAGATTTTACTTCAAAATCTGGCGATACGTTGGCAATGGCCTTTTCCAATACCTCTACTGGGTTTTCAGAATTTAACTTCTTTGCAGCACCTTCGATTGCAGCATATACTGCACGTTCAGCAACTTGTTTTTTGCCATCCAACATAGATTTATTGATTAATCTTTGTACTAGCATAGATTGATACTTACGATCAGGGTTAACCTTGCGTACTAGAGATTTGGTAGTTTTACGTGGCATAATTACTTACCCTCCTTCTTGGCGCCATACTTAGAGCGTCCTTGCTTGCGGCCTTGTACACCTTGTAGATCCAAAGTACCGCGTACGATGTGATAACGCACGCCAGGCAAATCTGGTACACGACCACCACGCACTAGTACTACGGCGTGTTCCTGCAAGTTGTGACCTTCGCCACCAATATAAGCCCAAACTTCCTGGCCATTAGTTAGGCGCACACGTGCAACCTTACGCATAGCTGAGTTTGGTTTCTTTGGTGTCTTGGTAGTTACCTTAATACAAACCCCACGCTTGAGTGGCGCAGCCTTTTCATAGCGCTTGGTTTTCAAGGTGTTTACAATGGAACCAAGTGCTGGGGATTTGGATTTTTTCGCAGCCTTTTTGCGAGGCTTGCGAATCAACTGATTAATAGTTGGCATTAAATCTTTCCTTTTTAGATTAACATATAATATATAGTGAATTTTACTACGCTATATATAGCGTTTTATCGGTTAAAAATCACCTCAAAACCCCATATTTAGTGTTCACTATTTGCCAGTTTACGTACAGCAATTGCAAACCAGCCGAAACTCTTCCTTGCATTATACCATACTTGTCCTAAAAAGTCTACAAAAAAAGAGTAACCATTAACCCTCCTCACGGTCAAGCGAAGTGGGTCGGGCTACCACTACCTATATGCCACCAAACTTCCCCTTGATTGCCAATAGTTGCCCATCTATAGTTATTACGAATAAGGTTTTTGCGTTTGATAAAGTGCCTAACATTGCCCGATTTTACTATTTTTCATAGCAAAACCCTAGCACAAGGCGTGGAGAAATTCAACCCCTTACCCGTAGCTTATGGTTAAGTCTAGTACGCTTAGGGTTAGATTTTGTCATCGGGCGAGGCAGCGGAGAGACCTTCCATCACTTCTGACATCATAGTTGTGGTTGGTTGGGCTGACGATACTTTTATCAAAGTATAGGCTATAAGCATGGCTGCTGTCGCTAGTTGTGCTAGACCAATAAACGCCGTAGATGCCATCATTGATAAGCGCAATGTTACGTATAAGACCTCCACGCACGAACCATAATGGAGCTTTACGAATATTGTTGAAACCGTTTTCTGTGTAAGAAGTACTGGTTTTAGTTGTTATAATACCTTGTTGATATAATAATTCCCCAAACTCATAAACAGATTGGTTGGCGTTAGTGGCTATAGGTAATCTCCACCCTTTAGGACAAATAGAGTTAGGGGCGTTAGCGTATTGTGTCGTAAGACTGCTAGAATTATTAGAAGCTATAGCAGCAGTCCAGTTATAATAGTTACCGGCGAAGTAACGTTTACATTCATCTTCTGTATGGCTTGCATCTTTACAGGCTTGGAGAGAGTTATATCTTGCATCATTGTCAGTAGTATTAGAAGTGTAATAGTAAGTATCACCGCCTTCGGCCGAGTATGGGGTAGTATTGTTATTGCCCCAAGCTGGCACGCTAGTATCAGATATTACATGATTGGAGGTAATGGCAGTAGATACTGGATTCCAAGTCCAGACACCATCTTGTTCTGTATAGCCAGCTGTATAGATACCACTACCGGATGCGGTGGTGCTAATGTCTGTATTATTGGAGTTAAGTGGAGCTGTATTGGTACCGCCGATATCTAAGTCTAGATTCTGTGTCATCCAGATATGCCCGTCTGCTAGTTTAGTCACCCAATAAGACTCCCCATCTCGTTTATCTATTGCTTGGACACTTTCTTCTAAACCTAATGTATTCTTCCAGCTAGCCACATCTTGCATAAAGTAGACTGCTGGTTTATAGGAAGGATGCACCAACATATACTTCACCTGCCCATTATAAGTACCAGCATATTGCGATGATGATGTATATACGGCATAGGTGGTAGTAAAGGATGAGCCTTTAATCATATCAGTGGCTTTTGCCGGGAGAGATGCTACTTTGGTCCACTTATCTGGTACTATGCCGTATATACCATCATAGTCTAATGTAATAGTAGGTGGAGTAAGTGATGGATCATCTTTTAGGTTATTTAGACTCATAGCCCAGTTAGACGTATTACCTGACTCTGCTGTTCCTGATACTATATTAAAGTTAGAGCTTTCTGTATTAACTAGTCTATTATTACCTTCTTCATTATTACTATATCCTACTGCATATACACTATACCCATTACCATCATTACATAGTGTAGTAATGGTAGTCTTACCTATACCATTAGTATAAGTACCATTAATCAATTCTGCTGTATGACTACTATCTACTACACTACTTAATGTACAGGATGATGAGATAGAAAAGGATAAACTATCTGTGGAGGAAGTAGAACCACTACTAGAACCTGTAGCAGAACTATGAAATGATAAATGAGATAAAACTATACCAGAAACTACAAGAAGAGGTACAGAAACCAGAAGAATATTACGGAAAATGTAGTAGAAGAATTCTGTATAACTATTCGTTTTATATTGTTTATCACCCATTTTGCCTCACCTATAGTTTTAGTTTGATCAACTTACTGATGCATAATTCATTAATGTTGAGGGACATAAAGGTAAAATCTACTAAGTGTAGATTTTACGCCCCGTACGGCGGAGTGATGTGATAAAAAATCTATTATCACATCACGTAGCTCCCGAAACATAATGAATTATGCAAAAGTACTTTCTCTTTGTGGTGCCACTATATTAATGGGGATTAACAAAAATGGCACCGCAAGGGGTGCAAACTATTAGCTATATACCAAGCATTTGATACAAGACTAATGCCTTACGATGCCACTATTTTCTTGTATCAAATACTAAAAATGTCTTGGCGTTTTTATAACTAATAGTTTGCACTTTAATCATACCATATTATTATGATTTATGCAGAAAATTGTTAAGTCAAAAAAACAACCGCAAAACAGTCTGACATTTAAAAACATTTTCTAATTTTCGGCAAACTGCGAATTATAAAGCTCTGCATAGAAACCATTAGCCTTCAAAAGTGATTCGTGATTCCCCTGCTCTACGATATTGCCATCGCGCATTACCAAAATCAAATCCGCATTGCGAATAGTAGATAGTCTATGCGCAATCACAAACGAAGTCCTGCCGTGCGTGAGTTTTTCAAACGAATCTTGAATTAGCTGTTCCGTGCGTGTGTCCACATTAGATGTGGCTTCATCCAAAATCATCATCGGTGGGTTTGCTACCATTGCCCGCGCAATTGTCACCAGCTGCTTTTCGCCCGCCGAAATATTATCAGAATCTTCTGAAATCTCAGACTTATAAGCTTTTGGTAAAGCTTCAATAATATGGTTTACATTACTAGATTTTGCTGCCGCCACGACTTCTTCATGTGTAGCTGCTTGATTGCCGTAGCGTAAATTGTCTTCCACTGTGCCACTAAATAGCCAAGTATCCTGCAGTACCATGCCAAATAATTGCCGTACGTCTGCACGTTTCATCTCGCGAATTGGTGCACCATCAATAGTGATATATCCAGAATCTGGCTCGTAAAAACGCATAAGTAGATTAATGATGGTAGTTTTGCCAGCGCCAGTTGGTCCTACAATTGCCACGTTCATACCGGGCTTTACATTTACGGAGAAATTCTTAATAACTGGCGTTTTCTTGTCATAGCTAAAACATACGTCGTGAAATTCTACTTCACCACGAATGTTCTTGATTTCTAGTGCCGGAGTCGCGTCGGGCTCTTCTTCTGGTTCCTGCAAAAATTCAAATATACGTTCGCTTGATGCAAGCAAAGATTGTATAGTAGACATCGTGGAAGCAATCTCGGTGATCGGGCGGTTGAACCTCGAAACATATTGCACGAAAGCCTGTAAATTACCAATATTCACACGTCCAGAAATCACAAAGAATCCGCCCATCACGCAAATGGCTGTGTAACCTAAATTAGTAAATATATGCGTTACTGGCATAGATAGTGCCGAAAAAGCCTGTGCTTTCATGGTGAGTGTGGTAAGATTTTGATTAATCTCACTAAATTCCTCAATTGCTCTCGGCTCGTACGAATTAGTTTTAATAATTGCCTGCCCAGCATAGTCTTCTTCAATGCGACTATCTAGGGTGCCAAGCATTTTCTGGCGATCCAAGAAAAACTTCTGCGCAAAATTCATAATTCTCCCAACCACAATCACGGAAATTGGCACTACTACTATGGCCACCAGCGATAATTCTACGGAAATAGTTAGCATTATTATAAGTACGCCAATTAGCGTAGTGAGGTTCGTAGCAACATCGGTAATTTCTTGTGATAATGAGGTGGCCAACACGTCAATATCGTTCGTCATCCGCGATAGAATATCGCCATATTTGTGTGTGTCAAAATATGAAATCGGCAAACGTGCAATTTTATCAATTATTTTGTTTCTTAAATCTTGAGTGTACTTTGCAGCCACAACCGCCAAGATATATCCTTGAATATAATTCAAAAGTGCGGAGCCAACAAATAATCCTACTACGATGGCAACTTTTGTCAAAATCTCCCCAAAATCAATTTCCGGATAAGTATTTACTGCAATGTTTGTCATGTCGCCTAGAAGTTTTGGGATAAATACTCCGAGGCCTGCCGCTGCTACAGAAAGTATCATAGCAATAATAATTGCAGCGCGGAAACGTTTAATAGATTTCAAAAAATCTTTCCAGGCACGCTTGGTATTATGTGCTTTCCCGTTATCTCTGGATGCTCCTGGTCTAGGCATTGGCCTCCTTCATTTCACGCGCAAATTCTTTCTCGGACAATTGCGATTTGACAATTCCCTGGTATACTTTGCACTTTTTCAGAAGTTCTTGGTGTCGACCTTTCCCTACCACCTTGCCAGAATCTAGTACTACGATATGATCAGCATTTTTAATCGTGCTTACTCGCTGCGCTACCACCATCACTACCATATCTTGGATGATTGGATGTAAAGATTCGCGCAATTTTGCGTCTGTTTTCATGTCTAGCGCCGAGAAAGAATCATCAAAGATAAATACATCCGGATTTTTGCAAATTGCCCGCGCAATGCTTAGGCGCTGTTTTTGCCCGCCAGACACGTTGGTGCCACCTTGTGCAATGTGTGCATTGTATTTTTTTGGCAATTTTTCAATAAAGTTTGCTGCCTGCGCTATTTTGGCGGCTTCTTTCATTTGTTCGTCTGTGGCGTTTGGCGCACCAAATTTAATATTAGATGCCACCGTGCCAGAAAATAGTACACCGCGTTGTGGTACTAAGCCTATTCGCCTCATCAAATCATCTTTTTCATAATTTTTAATATCGATACCATTAATTAAAATCTCACCACTAGTGGGCTCATAAAACCTTGGTACTAAATTAATCAGCGTGGATTTGCCAGAACCAGTGGAGCCAATAAAAGCCACCGTCTCGCCTGCCTTAGCACTAAACGAAACATCGTCTAGCACCTTTTCTTTGGCTCCTGGATAACTAAAATCTACTTTCCTAAATTCCACTGACGCAATTTTAGCTGGCACGCCTTCAGTTTTTGGTTTCCAGATGATTTTGGATTTAGTGTTAAGTACGTCATTAATTCTTTCTGCTGAAACGTTCGCGCGTGGCAGCATCACAAAAAGTATAGATAACATTAAAAACGATACCATTAGTTGCGTAACGTATTGCGTGAAGGCAGACATGTCGCCCAGATAATTAAAGTTTTTTGTGAGCAAAGAAATGCCAATATATGTACACAGTAAAGTCAGGCCATTAAAAATTACATTAATCATTGGGTTAGTGATCTTCATAATTTTTTCTACAAACATTATTAGTTTGGTTAATCCTGTATTGGTTTCTTCAAATTTTTTCTTTTCTAAAGTTTCATTATTAAATGCGCGTATAACTTTGAGGCCAGTTAAATTTTCACGCGTCAATAGTGTGATTTTGTCTACCATTTTCTGGAAGATTTTGAATTTCGGGATTACTAATACCATGATAATGGTAATAGTAGTAGCAATAGCCGCTGCACCCACCGCAATAATCCAACTCATATCCGGCGCCGTCTGGATTGCCATAATTAATGAAATTACACACGATATTGGCGCAATTAGCATTAGTGACAGCATCATCATTATCGTCTGTTGTATCTGGTTTACATCATTAGTGGTGCGGTTGATTAGTGATGCGGTACTAAAATCTTTCAAATCTTCACTATTTAGGCTAAGTACCTTACTGAAAATATCCGCCCTCAGATCCCGCGCGTAGTAGGCTCCAATTCTTGCCGAAAGAAAACTAGATAGCAGCGAACAACCTGCTCCCATCAATACAAACAATATCATCCGGATACCTACTTGCCAGATATAATCTGTGTTTTCCGCAGTGATACCGCCGTTGATAATGTCTGCCATTTGTGCTGGCAATTGCAAATTAGCAAAAACCTGTCCTCCGGTAAAAAATATCAGGAGCAAAACTTGCCACCAATACGGTTTTAGATATTTAAACAATTTAAGCATACTTATCTATTATATATTATACTACACATCTGCCGGTGTGGCTTTTTGTTTGCGCTTTTTCTCCAAATGCATAAAGAAATAAGTTACTGCTCCCATTATTATGTAAATATAATAGGAGAAGAACCGCCATACCAACATCGCCCAGAATACATAGCCTTCGGACAACGCGGAAAATACCACATAGAAAGTGCCTTCTGCTGCACCAGCATTGCCAGGCGTTGGCACAAAATATACTGCACTAGTGATGGCAACGGTAGTTACGAAGCATGGCAAGAAATCTACATTGCCACCAAAGGCTGTTAGCACGAAAAACGGAATCATAGAAATTAGGATATGAAAAACTACAGAAATCAGAATTGTCTTAATAAATAATCCCTTGGTTTTTAAAATTAGCTTGATAGACCGTGCATATTCCGTTACTTCCTGCTCAGTCTTTTTGATTGCCTTTTCCTTGTCTTTTACTAAGTGCATTTTGGCTAATAGTTTCACCAAAGCATTGATAATTTCAGTGGTGGCTTTTGGCAAAAAAGTTGCAATCATCACAGCTACCGGCCAAAATGCATAGAATAGCAAGCCAAAACATGCTGTAGCGATCAAAGTTGCATTTTCAATAGTTAAGCTACCGAGTAAAAAACAAAAAACCGCAATGATAATAAAACCGATTTGCCCAGAAATCATTCCAAATAGTGGTATGGCCGTGGAAACTCCGTTTGGTAAGCCACTGTTTTTTCGCATGTAGTAAATCTGAAATGGCTGTCCGCCCACCGCGGCAGGGGTTACATTGTCGTAATATCTGCCAATCAATATGGTGCGTCGTGCAATTTTTCGTGCTTTGCGCGTGTCAAACTTCTTTTTGTCTGGCGTTAGCTCGCGCATCATCATTACGTATTTGGATATTTCTAGTACTATCGCCACTATAAAACACAATGTTGCTGGTATCAGGAGCCACCAGTTTATTACTACTTCAGATAATTGCGCGGCATTTTTGGAATTGCCAAATTCAGAAGATGCAGTGATTGCGATTACTGCTACGTTCAGTAAAATAAACAAGAAAATCATTAGCGGCTTTTTGAAAAATTTTTTCCGCGAAAATCCAGAAGCAGATTTATTAGAATTATCTTTTGGCATTTTATCCCCTAGCGGCTTTAATATTTGGATATTCTTCTACCAATACACGGATACAACCAGCAATCGGGATAGCAATAATTGCACCGAGCAAGCCAAACATATACATACCTATCACGACTGCACAAAGTATTACTAGTGGTTTTAACTTTAACGCGTCGCCTTGAATTTTTGGTGAAATAATATTGTTTTCAATCTGGGAGTATATTATATATATGATGGCGAAAATTCCGCCAGCTACAGGATTTGAAAATAGTAGCAGTAAAGTCACTAGCGTACCACCAATAAACTGCCCAAACATTGGGATTAAATAAAATGTCATGGTGATTAGCCCCATCGGCAATGCTAAACTTGAAGAGAAATTGAAAATCAATGACAGAACAAAAGTAATACTTGCAGAAGCACAACCGTCAATAATTGCAATCATCACTTGGCGCGACATATAAGTAGAAATCACGTTTGCCATTTTGGTGATAATTCGGCGCCCCACTTTAGCCGGCTTATTCTCGCCATCTTTAGTTCCGACGCGATTCCAGAAACTTTCCATCATCCCAGGACCATCCAGTAGGAATAATAATGTCAGAATCAATATTAACACGACTTTCATCACAATATTCGCCACACCGCTCACGCTGGACACTAGGTTATTTCCTAGCACGCCGAGCAAATTGTTAGAAAGCCCAGATAGTGCATTGGTGATTTCGCCTTCTAGATTATTTACCCCAATATTTCTCCCGAAATTATTGATCCCTTCCCATCCGCCAAAGGTAGTTTCAAAAGTTTCTGGGAAGTGTTGCACAAATCTGGCGGTTTCGTTCACAACTACTGGCCCTACTATGGCGATAATCGTGCCAAGCACTAATACTACTATCAAATACGCTAGCACTGCTGATACGGTTTGATGCTTTTTGTCTCTCCCGAAATGTTTAGTAAAGAATCCATTTACTTTTTGCATTAACGGCCTAAGTGCTATAGCTAAGAAAATTGAAATACCTATAATAATAAGCCCAGTAAGAGCTTTCTCGATCAAAAATATTACCAAAATAATGCCAATCGGCACCAACCAGAATTTAACAAAAGTCTGCAAATCTGTTTCAATTCTTTTAGACATAGACCTCCTTATAGAATAATTGTAGCATAAATGTTATAATTGTGAAAAGATTATTTAGTTTTAAAGGTATTGGTATGAAAAAAGTTTTAATGCACACATGTTGCGCACCATGTAGTGTTTATTGCATAGATAGCTTACGTGCGGAAGGCATTGAACCGACAGTTTTTTGGTATAATCCCAATATTCATCCATATATGGAGTATAAAGCCAGGCGTGATTGTCTCAAAGATTATTGCGCCAAAATTAATGTTGAGAATATTTTTATAGAAGATTATGGCCTAGACGAATTTTGTAAAAACGTGGTTAGTGATATTCCTAATCGCTGTGTTAATTATTGTTATAAAAAGCGCCTTACCGAAACAGTACGTTACGCCGCAAAGCACGGCTACGATGCATTTACTACTACGCTCCTGGTCTCACCCTATCAAAAACACGAAGAGCTAAAACAAGTATGCGAAGAACTAGCCGCGCTTTCTGGTGTAAAATTCTTGTATCGTGATTTTCGCATAGGTTTCCGCGAAGGCCAAACTAAGGCCCGCGAGCTCGGTATGTATATGCAGAAATATTGCGGCTGTATTTTTAGCGAAGAAGATCGCTACCGCAAGCAAATTGAACGCGATTTGGCAAAATAAAACGCTTGCAATTTTGCTAAAAGTGTGCTATAATAAAAATATGTGTAGATATATTTCCGTACACGAGTTTAATATGACAAAGTGGGCCAATATTTTTGGTCTCGTCTTGCCATATTTTAATTTCGTGCGCGGGAGCTATCTAAATTCTTATTAACCAACAGATAACAAAATCTAGATAAATCCCGAAGCAAACGTTTCGGGCTTTTTCTAGCCGCACACGAGTAGAACGTACTGCGGCTAGGCAAATTAACACATCAGAAAGGAGCCTCAATATGAAGAAAAAATCTTCGGCTTTGAAAGAAGCCAAAAGAAACTTACATCTTGTGATGGCCGAATCTGCCATTACTGCTGGCCTTATGTCTATGTCAGTAATGACGCCGTTCTTTAATTCTATCGGCCTTAACAACGAACAGATTTCGCTCAGCCAGATTATTTTTACCGTAGTGGTTATCATGCTAAACATCCCTACGGGCTACCTTGCGGATCGCGTTAGCCGCAAATGGGCCAATATTATTGGCGATTTTGCTCATGGCGTTCTGCTGCTCTCCTATGCCTTCACTAATAATTTTCTTGGTGTGGTAATTTGTGAGAGTCTGATGGGTGTGGCTTCAGCACTAAGCGCAGGAGTAGACCAGAGCTTGCTCAAGCACTTTTCTGGCAAACTAGCCAAAGCTAGTGACGAGTCGGAAAGCCACGTACTCAAAACCAAGACCGCCAAGCTAGAATGCGCCAAGTATATTTGCAATTTAATTTTACTAGCTCTTGGCGGCCCAGTCGGTGCTATCAGCCTACGTCTGGCTATTGGCTTATCTAGTGTTACGCAGTTCGCAGGTGGCTTCATCAGTATTTTCATCCAGGACGATAGCGAAAAACTTATCCCCACACATAAAAATCCGCTGAAGGATATGGCTCGCATCGCAAAATCTGCGTTTGGCGTAAAGCCTCTGCGTTGGCGCATTTTTGCCTATGCAATAGGGCGCGAAATGACGCATGGTATCATCTGGGTAGTTACGCCACTATTTATGCAGGCCGGCGTGCCGTTAGAGCTTGTGTCGTTCGCCTGGGCTTTTAATTCCCTGATGGCAGTACTTGGCGCACACTTGGCCAGCAAGTTTAGTCGTCGTCTAAACGACCAGCAGATTTTTATCGTGCCAATGGCGCTGATGTTTATCAGTATGTTTACGATGGGTATTAGCCTAAACATTGTGACGGTGTGGCTATATGGCTTAATGGGTATTACTCAGGGCTGGACAGCTGGCACGCTTAGTCCCATGGTGCAAAAATATGCTAAGCCGAGCGAACAAACTTCGGTGCTTTCACTCACCAAGGTCGTTGCAGACCTGCTCTATATTCCGGCTGTATGGGTGATTGGCTTAGTGGCCGATATTCAGCTAAACTATAGTTTATTCGCCACTATCGCCATTTTCCTGCCACTCGGAATTTTAATCATCAAAAAATTAAAACAACATGTATAAAATGTGTAATTTGCCAAAAAACATCAAACCCCGATATTATTATCGGGGTTTTAAATTTGTGTTATAATATGATATATAAAAAGAGAAAGTCTCTAGGAAACTTTCTCCGAATGGGTTGTTTTAGTTAGGCTTTATGCCTAACTAATTTTTCTTCGGTTTGTCGTCTTTGTTCCGATTAATAATAATCAAGGCAATTTGAAACATATTAATCCTCCCTAGGGCAACTTTGGCACCTAGAATACCGTTTAGTGAGCCCTCACACAACCGCAAACCTAAATACAATTTTAAGCTTGTGAACTCTAGCCCATTAAACTCCGAAGCCAACCCGCCGCCATTATAGGCACAGAGCAAAAATAATTTCAACCCCTAGCGAGAAATTACATAATCATAAAAACTTTCACTCCTGCAAAATCCTTATCACGCTTGCGCCAAAAATAAGCCTAGGCATTATTAAACTCGTGTTATAATAAAAAAGTAAAAAAGGAGGTCATCGGTGAAAAAGTGTTTTGATGCTGAAAAATACTTGAAAATCCAGAAAAAGAAAATCAAAGAACGTATCCGCATGTTTGACAAACTCTACCTAGAGTTCGGCGGCAAACTGATAGACGATCAGCACGCGGCCCGCACTCTCCCCGGATTTCTCCCAGACCTCAAGATTCGTCTCCTTCAAGAATTCAAAGACGACGCTGAGGTTATTTTGTGCATCAACGCCAATGCTATAGAAAAATCCAAAATTCGCGCCGACCACATGATTTCTTATGAGACCGAAGTTCTGCGTTTGATTGAGTTTCTTCGTTCCAAAAACATTACCGTCAATTCTGTGGTAATCACGCTCTTTAATGGTCAGAAAAAAGCTGCTGATTTCGCCAAGAAACTAGAAGATTATAATATTACGCCATATTTCCATACTTTCACCAAGGGTTATCCTACAGATGTAGATACGATTGTGTCAGACGAAGGCTATGGTGCGAACCCATTTATCAAAACCACCAAGCCGCTAGTAGTGGTATCGGCTCCTGGGCCTTGTAGTGGTAAGCTTGCTACTGCTCTTTCGCAACTTTATCACGAGAGCAAGCGTGGTAAAAAAGTTGGCTATGCTAAGTTTGAGACTTTCCCAGTATGGGATTTACCGCTTAAACACCCAGTAAATATCGCTTACGAAGCCGCCACCGCTGATCTCGCCGACAAAAACATGATAGATTATTTCCACCTAGAAAAATACGGCGTTACTGCCGTCAACTACAATCGCGATTTAGAAACTTTTCCAGTGCTGAAAGAAATCCTTACACGCATCAACGGCAAAAGTATTTACTTTTCCCCTACTGATATGGGCGTAAATGTGATTGGCAAATGTATTACGGATGATAAAGCTGTACAGCATGCCGCCAAAGACGAAATCATCCGTCGCTATTACCGCGCATTGGTGGATTTAAAGAAAGGCGCCGTAGACGAAGCAGTGCCGGAGCGCATTAAATTACTTATGAACGAATTAGAGATTTCCGAAGATGATCGCACTGTAGCTATAGAAGCTGCCAAAAAACGCACAGATTCTGGTGGGTTGCCTAGCGCCTGTATCAAAGCTGGCAAAAAATATGTCGTAGGTAAGAAAACTACTAATCTTTCACCGGTTTCTAGTACTATGCTCAATGCTATCAAATCTATTTCTAAAATCCCGGAGGACATAGACTTAATCGCTCCAGCGATTTTAGAGCCGATTTTGGAAATTAAGAATAAGACGTCTAATTTTCAGGAATCGCACTTGGGGCTTGGCGAAGTCTTGATGGCACTGTCTATCTGCTCTACTACAAATCCAGTCGCTAAAAAGGCTTTAGCTAGTCTAGATAAACTCCGTGGCGCTCAATTCCATGCTACCCATATGATCCCGGATGACGAAATGATAGTGCTCTCCAACCTCGGCATTGACGCTACCTGCGGTACGGAGATAGATGTAAACTGATTTTTGGCAGATAATTGCATAATTCACTCGTATTGAGGAACATAAAGGAAAAAATCGCCAAAGGCGAATTTTTCCGCCGAAGGGGCGGAGCAATGTGATAAAATGAATTATCACATTGCGAAGCTTCCGAAATACGGTGGATTATGCAAAAACTATAATTATTCCGTTATTACTGGAACAAACGTGAATGTTTCGTCGCCCCTGGTCAGCGTCAACATATTTCCATTTTGGTCTAGAGCATAATCAAATTCGTCATTCAAAGTATATAGCCACTCAGTATTCACTTTTAATTTACCGTCCTCTATTGCCCAAATAAAATCATAATCATTGGTATGGTTATTGGTGGTCAGTGTCCCCTTGCCTACTTCCGTAAAATTCCATATCACGCTTGGCTCATCTTGCTCTTTCCACTCGCCCACGGAGACTAGATATTCGCCATCCGCCACGCTCGGCCCAGCATTTAGCCGCACTATCAAAAAAACCACACCAGCTATTAGTGTGAGCAAGCCAATAATAAAAACTATGAGTGAAACGCGCTTTTTATTCATAAGCACATTTTAGCAATAAAGCTTGGTTTTGACAAGATTTAGATATCCGCGCGCCGCTTGGCGGAAGTTGTTTAGTTCTGCTCCTTCAATTTTTTGGTAGGATCCGTTGTTGGCTTTTTTGTACACTCCGGTTGGGCGTACTTCATAACGGATTGTCATTTCTTGCAACTTACCAAATTGATCTGTCCAGTTTTCGTGCCAAATCCAAATATTTTTGCGGGATTCGAAAAATTCACGTTGATGCCCAGCCGGAATTGGCCCAAAAAGCGTGCGGCCCAATTCGGATTCCGCATTAATTAAATCCTCTAGACTGAGTTTATTAGTATAGGTCGGCTGTGCTGCAAACGGATTTTTTAGGAATTTCTTGAACGGCATTTTTCGATCTCCTCCGCGATAGCGTTTAGCTCTTCGTAGACATTTAGCGAATCTTTTGTTACGTCAAAATTATAGACTTCGCGCTTAGCGAAAGACGGGATATTAAATGTGGAAGAGTTGTTCTGCATTTTTCGTGGTTTCCCTCTCTATAGTTTGATAATCCACGCCTAATTTACCGCTTAGCCACTCGGCTATTGCGGGTACATAGGCCGGCTCATTAATTATACCACGAAATGGTTTAGGAGTCAAGAAGGGGGCGTCTGTTTCTAAGAGAATACGTTCCAGGGGCGGTGTGGGTAAGGTAGAATATGTGGCCATACCGTTGACGCCAATATAAAAATCTGTTTCAGTAAGAATACGTTTTAGATTCTTTTTGTTATCGGAAAAACTATGCACTACGCCACGGATTTTGGAAAAGTTTGCCACCACCGGGAAGAAATCATCAAACGCTTCGCGCACGTGAAAAGATAACGGTAGATTATTATCGGTAGCCAGTTGTAGCATTTCTTCGAAAAGCTTAATCTGCGCCGTACGATCGTAACCATCATAATGATAATCCAGTCCCACTTCACCGATAGCTATGAGGCGAGAAGAAAAGTCCCTTTCGAGGAGCATATTTGGCGACGGGCCAAATACGGAGTGACCGAGCCCCATAACGACGGGCGCGAGGGAACGTTCCGAGAAAGGACTTTTTTCTCGCCCTGCGCTTTCTGGGTGAATGCCGTACGTCCAGTAAACATTTTCATGTTGCTCCGCAAAATCTCGTGCCGCTAAGGAATCTTCGTGGTTGGTACCAATGCAAATAATCTTCTCCACGCCCTTTTCATGCGCACGCTTCAACATCTCCTCGGATTGAGCCTCGGAAAAGAACTCTCTATCGTGTAAATGACAGTGTGTATCTATTAAAAAAGCCATAACGAAATTATACCATATGCGCCCAAGATAATATCTTTTCGAGACCGTACGCGACTAACGAGGAGCGGAATGAGCGAAGCTTCGCCCATAACGATGGGCCGAAGCGAGCGAGTCGAGAAAAGATGTTATTTGGGTGAACTAGCTATTACGGTTTTCGCGCTTTCTTTTAATAGGATCTAGTTGTCGTTTGCGAAGCCGTAGAGACTTTGGTGTGACTTCTAGTAGTTCATCATCTAGCAGAAAATCCAAACACTGTTCTAGGGATAATTGAGTATATGGCGTTAGCTGAATTGCGCCGTCCGATGCATGCGTTCGCATATTGGTAAGCTGTTTTTCGCGGCAGACATTTATATCTAAATCATCTTTTTTATTGGAAAGCCCCACGATCATACCCTGGTATACTGGTACTTGTGGTGGTATATATAATACACCACGCGCCTGCGCCGCATCTAGCGCATAGGCTGTAGACACGCCAGTTTCAAAGGAGATCAACGCGCCGTTTCTCTCCGGCTTGTATTTTGCATCTACTGGCTTATAGCCACTCGGAATGCTAGACATTATTACGGTACCCTTGGTGGCAGTAAGTAGATTATTTCGTAAGCCAATCAAAGCTGCCGTGGAGATTTTATACACAAAACGCGTCGCGCCGGTGGTGGTCATTTCTTGCGAAACTAACTCGGCTTTGCGTACACCTAGTTCCTGGCTCACCGCACCAACAAATTCTGGTGCTACTTCTATTGTGAGGTCTTCCATTGGTTCACATTTCACGCCATCAATTTCTTTGTATACTACCTCTGGCCGGCCCGCTTCTAGTTCGTAACCTTCGCGGCGCATGGTTTCAATTAACACGGATAGGTGTAATTCTCCACGCCCAGATACTTTATAGCCTAGACCATCCGGCTGGATTTTTAGAGCAATGTTGGTCTCTAACTCTTTTTCCAATCTTTCCGCAATTTGTCGTGAAGTGGTAAATTCGCCTTCACGCCCCTTAAGCGGTGAAGTATTTGGCCCAATATAGATAGAAAGCGTTGGTGCTTCTAGTTCAATCGTTGGTAAAGCTTCCGGATTATCGCCTGTAGCAATAGTGTCACCAATGTTAGCTTCCGCCACACCGGTTACCGCTACAATATCCCCGGCGATGGCTTTTTCGATTTCTTCCTTCCCCAGCCCCCTGTATGAAAAGATTTTCTCTACCTTGCCGTTTTTTACACTACCGTCATGTAGGATCTTTACATTTTGGCCTTTCTTCAGATGTCCGCGGAAAATCTTGCCGATACAATACTTGCCTAAGTAATTATCAGCCGCCAATGCCGCTACTAGTAGCTGTGCGCTTTCGTTATCGCTGTCTACGCTTGGCGCCGGAATATCGTTAATGATGGATTCAAAAATCACATGTAGGTCGTTATCTAAATCTGTAGTTTTACTGGCTTTGCCTTCGCGCGCTATCGCATAGTATATTGGGTAGAAAAGTTGGCTCTCATCCGTGGCGAGCTCCAAGAACAGGCTCTCAATTTCGTCTTTTACTTCGTCAATTCTTGCCGCCGGCTTATCAATTTTATTGATAATTACTACCGGTTTCAAGTTCAATTCTAAAGCTTTCTGCAACACAAACTTTGTCTGTGGCATTGGGCCTTCTTGGGCATCTACTACTAGTAGTACACCGTCTGCCATATTTAGCGTGCGCTCCACCTCGCCAGAAAAATCCGCGTGCCCTGGCGTATCTATGATATTGATTTTGTAACCATTATAATATACGCAAGTTTGTTTGGCGGTAATAGTAATTCCACGCTCGTGCTCCTGATCCATACTGTCCATGATGAGAGTTTGTTGCATTTCTGCTTGGTTGTCACGAAAAGTGTGGGATTGCTTAAGCAAGCCATCCACTAGCGTAGTCTTGCCGTGGTCTACGTGTGCGATAATTGCCACATTTCTTATCAAGTCTTTATTTAGAGTCATAGATGTTATTATACCACGTTTTATCAGATACAGCAACCGTTAGTATCTTAAATTAGAAAATAAATCAGAACAAAAAACAAGTCTATTGTTTATGGTTTTAGCGTGATAAAATGAAAGTGCTACAATTAGGTATTTAAAATGGTAACCAATTTTTAATTGGTCTAGCCAACAAACGATAAAATGGCACCGTGAGGTTAGTCACCGTTTGTTGGTTTACCAATAAATGCCTGATTGTAGCACCCCTTGCGGTGCCATTTTTGTTAATCCCCATTAATATAGTGGC
>CAMKRV010000016.1 GCA_946415265.1 uncultured Candidatus Saccharibacteria bacterium
CCACAAGAAGAGGAGCAGAAACTAACAATACATTACGGAAAGCATAGTAGAAGAAGTCTGTTCTGCTCTCTATGATTCTATGCACCTTTACTTTGCTTTTAGTTTTAGCGGTTTTACCCATCACTTACCTCGCTTATATAGTTATCTAATCTTTGTGATGCCATTTTGTATAAACGGGGTAGTATTACAAAAATGGCACCGCAAGGGGTGTCATATCTAACTATCTACACTAGTAACCGCGTAAAAAGCTTGAAACCTTACGGCGCCATTAAAAACTTTTTCGCGGCTACAAAGTATATAATATAAAAATGTTCTAGTGTTTACTCAGATAATTAAATATGACTCTTTCATTATAGCGTAAAAAATTTTATTCTACAATACGCATTAAAACGATTATGGTATAATTTAGGTATGAGCGGGTTGGGTATAGAAAATCTAGAGAGAATTAAGCATCGAATACGCGCGGCGGACTATTTGGCAGTGGCGCAATTATACCTAAAAAATAACTTTTTACTGGAACGGTCGTTAACGCCAGAAGATATTAAACCGCGCCTACTTGGGCACTGGGGAACTTGCCATGGTATAAACGTAGCATATGCAAATCTCAAAAGTTATTTTGGCGATGACCCGAACTTTAGTTTTGTGCTGGGGCCGGGGCATGGGTTTCCGGCATTGCAGGCAAATTTATTTTTGGATGGTGATTTAGGAAAAGTAGATTCAAAAGCCACCGTGGATGAAGCCGGTATAGCCTATATTTGTAAACATTTTTCGTGGCCAGATGGGTTCCCTAGCCACGCTAGTCCATATACGCCAGGTATTATTACCGAGGGCGGAGAACTAGGCTATGCACTTGCCAATGCTTATGGCATAGCGTTAGGACATACAGAAAAAAACATTGCTGTGCTGATAGGCGATGGCGAATTAGAAACTGCTACAGCAATAGATTCGCTTAACTTGCATAACTTACTAGGTGGGGCCAAAAATGGCAGGATACTACCAATACTGCATCTTAACGGGTATAAAATATCGGCACCATCTATCTATGCTCGCAAATCCGAAAGGGAAATGAACGAACTGATCCGCGGGTTTGGCTTTATGCCGGTATGGATAGATGGTGATGAACCAGAAGTATTCCAAACTGCATTAATGAAAGACGTAGAGTCGCCATTTTATATATTAAAAACTGAGAAAGGCGCCAGTGGGCCAAACCGCCACCAGGAGGCACACCAAATTCCGTTGAAAAACCCAAAAACCAACCCAGAAGAACTAAAGCAACTAGAGGAGTGGCTAAGGTCATACAATTTTGCGGAAGTATTTGACACCGAGAAAGGGGAACTAAAATGACATTGTATTCGCCAGCTAAAAAGATCGGGGAACTTTTAACCAAAGAATTTAAGAAAAACTCACATTTTTACTTTTTTTCACCAGACGAAACCACTTCTAATAAATTTGACCAAGTTTTTGACGTAGAAAAGCGCGCCTGGAATATGCCAATCAAGACCTGGGATCTACCAGAAAGCCCGGATGGACGGATAGTAGAAATGCTCTCCGAAAACGTATTGTTTAGTGTAATGACCGGCCATCTAATGAACGGCGAGCCGGCAATGATGGGGAGCTATGAAGCGTTTTTCCCGATTATTACCGCACAGTTGCTACAACAAATGAAATTTATCAAACAAAGTAAAGAAGTGGAGTGGCGCGAGCCAATGCCGGCAGTGAACCTACTTTCTACTTCTACCTGTTGGCGACAAGACCACAACGGCTATACGCATCAATCGCCAGCGCTAATTTCTACTTTACTGAGCGTGCCAAGTAATTTAGCGAATTGCATTTTCCCGATAGACGACGTGACGGCAGAGGCAGCCTATAACTTTATGATGAATTCCACAAATGTTGTAAATCTTACAACATTTAACAAGATTGACGAGCCAAGATACCTAAGCGGGGAACTAGCAGAAAAAGAATTTGAGAACGGCGCCGCTATATATGATTTTATTTCTGACGATAATCCGGACATAGTACTAGCCGCGGCTGGCGATATCATGGCAAAAGAAATGATAGAAGCGATAAAAATAATCAAAAAAGATTTTCCAGAACTTAAAATAAGGTTTGTATATATTAATACATTGTCTTACCGAGCGATTGGAGAAACAAACAATAAATTAGGCCAAGAAAAATTTAACCAAATTTTCACGATGAATAAGCCGATTATCGCGAATTTTCATGGCTATCCAGCAACGCTAGAAGGAATTCTAGAAAACTATACCTACAAAGGTAGATTACGAGTACACGGATTTTGCGAAGAGGGCTCTACCACTACGCCGTTTGAGATGTTAAGAAGAAACGCTGCATCGCGCTACGATATTGCAATAGATGTCGCAAAATTGTACCGGCGCAAAGATTTAGTGCAAGAATACCAGAAAGCAATAGACGATAACCATGCTTACGCTATAGAGCATGGCGAAGATATGATAGAATAAAGATTATGGAATTATTTATTTTAATATTAACTTTGGCAATTTTTGCTGAAACAAGTTTTTTGACCGCCACTAAATATAGACCAATCAAAGGCGGGAAGAGAAAAATATACGTAGACACGTCCGCCCTGATAAATGGCCGGATATTAAACATCGCCCGCACCGGGTTTATGGATGGGGATTTAATCATACTAAAAAGCGTACTTCTGGAACTACAACTTTTAGCGGACGGCAAAGATAGCGAAAAAAGAAACCGCGCTAGAGCAGGGCTAGAAGTGGCCGCTGAGCTAGAGAGAGTAATTGGTATAAACACAGAAATACTAGACATAGAAGCAAAGTATAAAAAAGTAGATGAGGAGTTGCTCCGGCTAGCAAAGGAAAACAAAGGCGCAATATTAACACTGGATTATAACTTGATTAAAGTCGCAGAAGCAGAAAAAATCACCACACTAAATATCAACGATTTAGCATTAGCAGTAAGAAGTGAATTTTTGCCAGGCGAAAAAATGAAACTAAAAATACTAGAAAAAGGCTCTGGCCGCGGGCAAGGCGTAGGGCACCTAAACGATGGCACAATGGTGGTAGTAGATAATGCCGCTAATAAAGTAGGACGAGAGATCACGGTGGAGTTTGTGAAGTTTCATGAAACTTCGGCCGGGAAGATGATATTCGCAAGAATTGCCAAAAAATAACACTATATATAATATATGGTGGGGCAGGTACGCTATCTATGGCGTGTGCATAGCACGAATAACACTATATATAGCGTATTTTGGTATTTTTGCCACCACTATATATTATATATGTGGAAAAGCGGGCTTTTTTAGATAACCCGCTTTTACTAGATTATTAGATTGGCATCTACGGAGTCGTGATGCTACTACTACCGCTACTGCTACTAGAATTGTCATCTACAGTAGGCTTCTTGGATGGAGTAAGTGTCATTTCGCCAGTAGCTATATAGCCAGCAGAATCCGATACGGTAAACTTGATAGATGTTTCGGTGCCCTTTAGGGTGTAGCCGCTGATTACGCCGCTTGCGTCGAGAGAGATGCCGCCTTGCTCCACACCGTTAACGTAGAGCGTGTAGCCAGCGATATCATAAGTGCCACGTTTAACCGTAGCGATGATGTTGCTACCGCTGGTAGACAAGGCGATTTGTGGCGGAGTGTAATCGCATGGGTCGCTAGTTTCACGATTGTATGGCTCCGGCACACTATAGACTTCGTTGCCAGTCATAGGATCTTTAGTTTTAGTTACCTCGACCTCAATCTTGTAATCTTCTGGTGTACAGCTAGAAGCTAATAAATGATTGTAGCGGTTGAAGGTGAGTTTTTCTTTGGCTACGCCAGAGTTTTTACTAGAATTAAACCAGCTTGGCCAGATATCGGTTCTACCATTGATGGTGAGAGTTTGGATACCCGCAGGTTTAACTGGTTGATCACCTGGGTGCCAACGGCCGTCTGGTTCGTAAACCTCCTTATGAACCCGTTCCATGAAATTATGCACGACATAGCGAACTGGATCACCGGAGCCATTGCCACTGTTCCTAAAACCAGAACCGTCGTGATTACCATTCCAGACGAAGGTAGAAACTGCAGTGGAGTAGCTCTCAATGAGTGAGTCTTTAACCTGAGCAGAGTTAACCGTGGTAGTGGTACCAGTCTTAGTGGCCGTCCAAACATCTGGAATATTAAAACCTACTGTACTATTAGACCAACGGGCGGAGCGGTCGCTAAGGATGTTTGAAACCATATAAGCGACTTGCTCATCTACTACACGATTAGCCTCTTTGTCTTCCCAGGTTTCGATAGTTTCGCCGGATGAATTTTTTACCTCTAGGACGTAAGCTAGATCCTTGTAGGAACCACCGCGCGCGAGCGAAGCGTAGGCATTGGCGTGTTCCACCATTTTAACACCACAACCAGAACCAATGGCAATGGAGAGTCCATAACCTTCGCGGCCTTCACAATAAGTGGTGTCACCAAGAGCGTGAGCGATTTCAAGAGAATTATCAATTCCGTTGATATATAGAGCTTTAACTGCAGCGATATTAAGCGAATGACCCAAAGAGAAACGAATAGTGACGTCACCATAGAAAGTGTTGGTGGCGTTGGTTAACGAACATCCACCAGAGTAGCCGGCACAATAGAGCTTATTGATATTTTCGTCACGCAGAATAGAGCCTGGACCATAATTGACACCTTCGCGCTCCATAAAGAGCGGGGAATAATCTAGAATTGGCTTAATAGAAGAACCAGGCTCAATCAAAGCGTCTGTGGCGACATTTAGCTCGCCGTAAGTAGAATTCGAAAAATCTGCCGAGCCAACTAAAGCAACTACCTGAGACGTTTCTACATCGACCGAAACCATAGCGAGGTTGTCGGTGCCGTTTTTGTATAGATGCTCGCGACCAATGTTAATAGAATCTTCAGCAATTTTCTGTGCACGGAGATCAAGTGTGGTTTTGATAGTCCAACCACCAGCACGCATAGTCTGGATACCGTATTTTTCTTCTAGTTGCGATTTGACAGCCAAGACAAAATGGGGGGCCTGCATATCTGCATATTGTGCAGATTCTGGCCGAATAGTGTCCAAAATAGCAACTTGCTTAGCCTCTTCGGCTTCGTCTTTTGTAATGTAACCCATTTCCGCCATTACGTCCAAGGTGTATTGCTGACGCCAAATTAGTTGCTCGTGGCCATATTCGTTATAGGGGTCGAAAATGGCAGGGTTATTTGGAATAGAAGCCAGTAAAGCGGACTCTGCCAATGTAAGATCCTTAGCAGATTTGCCGAAGTAGGTCTGCGCGGCCGATTCTACACCATTACGGCGCCCACCGTATGGCGACTGATTAAGATACATGGTAAGAATTTGGTCTTTGGAATACATGCGTTCTAGCTCGATAGCCAGAATTAACTCTTTGATTTTGCGGGTAAGACCACCGCGGTTTGCACTGGCTGCCTCATCAGCAAAATAAACCTGCTTAATCAACTGCTGTGTTAGAGTAGAGCCGCCCTGCACACCATGGCCACCAAGAGTAGATAAAGCTGCACGCACCAAACCTACAAAATCTACACCGATGTGGTTGTAGAAATTACGGTCCTCAATGGCGATGGTAGCTTGGTACATATACGGTGAAATTTCATCAGCATCCACTACTAGACGATAGTTTTCGTTGCCGGTATCTTTCCAGAGGACCTCACCATTACGATCTAGATAGGTGTTAGCTGTCTCAGAAATTGACATTTCGTCTAGACGAATTTCGTCAAGATCTTTTTTATAGTAAAGGAATAGGCCGCCAATAAAGATAATCAAAATCAAAAAACACGCAGCGATAGTTTTCCAGATGGTTTTTTGACCACGTTTAGAAAACCACCATTTAAACACGCGCTTAGGATGAAGCCTAGCAAAAAAGCGCTTGACTGGCTCTTTTGGAAGCTTGGCTAGTTCTTCGGCGCGACGACGAGCATCGGCTTCTTTTTTAGCCTTATGTTTATAACTCAAGCTAGAATATAATTTCATATTCTTTGTCGCAGTTTTTTTAGGTTGTTTTGCTATCTTTTTCTTCTGAGACGGCAAAATAACCTCAGATTTTTTCTTTACCATATGTATATTATACATAATTTACATAAAAACCGCAAAAACATAGCCATTAAAGAACTAGAATTTAGTTATGCTATAATCACGCTATGGATATATCGATTATTGTACCAGTATATAATTCGGCGAAATATCTGACTAAGTGTTTGGACTCTATCTTAAAGGCTTTAGATAATTTCGTTGGACACGGTGAGATCTTGCTGGTTGACAATAACTCGCCCGATGAATCTTATTCAATAATGAAGAAATATCAGAAAGAACACCCAGAAATTATATTTTTAGACAAACAAATGACACCTGGTGCCGCCGCAACAAGAAATTATGGCGCAAAAAAAGCCCGTGGTAAATATATTTGGTTTGTGGATGCGGACGACACAATTACGGAAGACTCCATCAGCGAATTAATGCAAGTGGCAAAAGAGAAAAAGGCCGACCTAGTGATGATGGGAATGAAAAGAATTTTCCCAGATGGGCATTCGGATTATTTGTCTGCAGTGTGCCCGAATCAGACCAATTATAAAAGCCGGTTTGTGCGTTATGGGTTAGGGCCGGTGCAGGTTTTAATTCGGCGGACTTGGTGGCAAAAACATGATTTTAAATTTCGTGAAGGAATCATCCACGAAGATATGGAACTAATGTCGGCATTAATTCTTTTTACCGACAATTATACATGTGTAGACAAGCCTTTGTACAACTATTTTCAAAATCCAGAATCAGTACTACATAAATCTAGCTGGGATCCACATTATTTTGACATTTTTTCGGCACTTTCTGGACTCTATGCAAGATTTGATGAAGCCGGTGCAGTAAGGGACTATTATTGTGAACTAGAGTGGTTTTTCATCTGGAATTTACTAATAGATTCTGCTAGAGATTTTGGCAAATTTAAAGAAGGTAAAAACGGGTTTAAACGTTCTAGGGAAATGTTAAAACAATATTTTCCAAATTGGCGTAAGAATAAGTTTCTACGTAAAAAACCGTTAAAATTACGCGCAAAAGTAATACTGAATTACTACAAATAGCAAAAATAAGCGTGTTATAATAAGATATATGCGGAAATTTAAGTTTAAGTCGGTGGTGAAATTAGCAAATATGAAGTTGTCGGTGAAATCGGCGGCAATAGTATTAGCTTCTTCTACTCTTGTATCGGCACTTTTGGGATTATTTCGCGATCGACTTCTAAACTCATATTATCTTGGAACTTACCCTACTGGTATAGACGCTTACACGGCAGCTTTCACCATACCAGATTTTATGTTTTTTATTTTGACTTCGGGCGCATTGGCAGTTTCATTTATTCCAGTATTTAACCAGCGGCTAGCGGTAGGGAATAAAAAGTCTGCATGGGAATTATCTTCTAGTTTGCTCAATCTATTAGCGATTTTAACTTTGGCGGCATCAGTACTAATTATGATTTTTGCCGACCCTTTAATTCGCTATATTGTGAGCCCCGGGTTGGACGAATCGGGAATGATTTTAGCAATCAACATGACGCGTGTAATTGCTATAAATCCATTTCTTTTTTCAATTGCTACGGTTTTGACTTCTATTCAACAGGCAGTGGGCAGGTTTGTATTTTATGCTTTTGCGCCAGCTATATATAATATAGGTATTATTATCGGAATTACATGTTTTACTGGCGGTATTAATATTTTTGGCGTAGAAATATTTGGCGGTGGCATTATGGGTGTAGCTTTAGGCGTGATACTTGGTGCGGTTTTGCAGTTAATCGTATCACTCATTGGTTTGTTTGGTCTCGGGATGGATTATAATTTTAAAATCAATTGGAAAAACCAAGGTTTTAGATCGATTTTGCGCTTACTGCCAGCTAGATCTTTAGACCAGGGAATTGATTATGTCAATGGGATTGTGAACACTAATCTATCTTCACGGATGGGCGCCGGTGCAGTGCGGTCTTTCAACCAGGCATCCTCACTACACCAAATGCCGGTAAATTTGATTGGCGTAGCAATTTCTACCGCTTTCTTCCCGAAACTCACCGAAGAATTAGGAAATGGCGACAAACGAGAATTTAATAATACTTTCCGGCAAGCTTTGCGCACTATTATTTGGATCTCTTTACCGGTATCAGTGATTGCATTTTTTGGGCGAGGATACGTAACGAGCTTCATTTCCAATATTGGGAATAACGATTCGAACGGCACAATTGCATCAATCTTGGGAACTTTATGTATTGCGATTTTTGCAAGAAGCGTGTTTCATATCGCATCGCGCGGGTTTTATGCATATCAAGACACTAAAACGCCTTTTGTAGTATCCATCTTTGCGATTGGATTAACTATTTTATTATCTGTGTGGTTCTTCTTCTTGGGTTGGGGAGTAGACGGCCTAGGCTTTGCTCAATCGATTGGGGCGATTGCGGAGATAATCGTTTTATTATACATACTACAAAGACGTTCAAAAAAGGAATTATTAGACAAAGCTTTCTGGAAAGCCATGATTAGGATGGTGATTGCCACAGTGATAACTGGCTGCGTGGCATTTTCTATGACAAAATTCATTCCCTTAATGGCAACGGACAATTCATTAGTAATTACTATTCCTAAATTCTTAGTAATTTCACTAATCTCCGCTGCGGCATACTTGGTAGCGAGTTATTTCTTGGATCTAAAGGAAGCTAAGCCGGTGTTTAATTACTTCAAGAAGATTCTGTTTAGAAACGCGAAATAGTGTTATAATTTAAGATATGGAAATAAAACGCGAGGATATTATACACTTGGCGGAGCTGTCAGATTTTTCGTTGGCCGACGCCGAGATTGATTCACTGGGTGGAGATCTGCAAGGTATCATTGGCTACATTTCGCAGCTAGAGGAACTAGACACGGATAATATTACACCAACTTATCAGGTGTTTGAGATGGAGAACGTATGGAGAGCAGACGAAATAAAACCACAAGACGCTACGCGTGAACAGCTGCTTGCCCTAACTAAAGAAGAAAAAGATAATCAGATAAAGGTGCCAAAAGTATTATGAAAACAGCCAACAAAACAGTGACCGCCGAAAGGTTGGTACGCGATGCTTTAGAAAAAGCCAAATATTTTGCGGATTATAATATTTTTACGTTTTTAAACGAAGAAGAAGCCATCAAAAAAGCGCGTGAAATTGATGCTAAAATTGCCCGTGGGGAAAAAGTTGGGCGCCTAGCCGGCGTGCCATACGCTTTAAAGGATAACTTCTTAAGCCCCGAAGGCCAAACCACGGCCGCATCGCATATTTTAGAAGGTTTTGTTTCGCCAGTCACAGCTACGGCTGTAGAGAAATTGGAGGCCGAAGACGCAATAATGATTGGGCGCACCAATATGGATGCATTTGCGCACGGATCATCTACAGAAAATTCGTATTTTGGGCCAACGCACAATGCTTGCGATAAAGAACGAGTTGCTGGTGGATCTTCTGGCGGTTCGGCGGTAGCAGTGGCGTTAGGTATTGTGGAGTTTGCAACTGGCACCGATACTGGTGGCTCTATACGCCAACCGGCTTCATTCAATGGTGTATACGGATTAAAGCCTACGTATGGAACTATCTCGCGCTATGGTGTAGTGGCAATGGCATCTTCTACTGATTGTATCGGCTTTTTCACTAAGACTCCGGATGATATGAACTTACTGATGGAAATTACGAGTGGCCGAGACGAAAAAGACCTTACGACTTTGCCAGATTACTACAACAATGTAGGCGCCAAAAAGATTACTAAGGTCGGAGTCATCAAGGATTTTGACAACGATTCGGTGCATCCAGAAATCCGCAAAGCTTTGCAGAATAAAATCGAGCTACTAAAATCTAAAGGTTATGAAATCGTAGATTTAGAAATGCCGGCTTTAAAATATGCGCTCGCGGCATATTATATAATTGTACCAGCAGAAGTAGCAAGTAATTTATCGCGCTATGATGGAGTGCGATACGGATTTCGTTCAGAAAAATCGGAAGATTTAGACGCGCTCTATAAGAATACACGCGGTGAAGGTTTTATGCCAGAAAATAAACGCAGGATTATGATCGGGAACTTTGTATTATCTAGCGGATTTTATGATGCATATTTCTTGAAGGCAGCCAAGGCGCGGACTTTAATCGTGCAGGAGTACGCAAAAGCCTTTGAGAAGTGTGATTTTATTCTTTCGCCGGTTACGCCAAATCCAGCCTTTAAGTTGGGTGAAAAAACTAGTGATCCGGTAACTATGTATCTAGAAGATGCAATGACGGTGCCATTAAACCTTGCTGGCGTACCTGGCCTTACTATACCGGCTGGCAAGACAGAAGACGGAGTTGCTCTGGGACTACAGCTGATTGGCCCGCGACGTAGCGATAAGAATTTAATCGAATTCTCTAAGGAGCTAGCATAATGGACGGCGGAGTAGTAACTTTTATCTTTGCGATGCTATTCGTAGCCGTGCTGGTGTTTATTGCAATTTTATTAACCGGTAAGCGCGGACACCATTTTAATGTAGAAGCTTATCAGTCACGGTTTTTGGCGATTGAAAATAAATTATCTCAAGATAATCCAGCCACTTTCATGACAACAGTAATAGAAGCAGACAAATTGCTGGATAAGGCGCTAATAGAAATGGGCGTGCCGGGTAAAACTATGGGGGATAGATTAAAGCGTTCTAGTGGAAGATTTACAGATATTAATGCGGTGTGGCGGGCACATAAATTGCGTAATGCTATCGCACATGAACCAGATTTGGAAATGAGCCATAAAAAAGCGTCTAATGCGTTGGCGATTTATAAGCAAGCATTAAAAGATTTAGGAGCCATATAATGAAGTATATACCTACAATTGGCATAGAATGTCATGTACAGTTAGCCACCAAAACGAAATTATTTTCCGAAGTAGATAATGATGCGCGCGGTAAAGAGCCAAATTCTTGCGTATCGCCAGTAGATTATGCCTTGCCGGGCATGTTGCCTCGCCTCAATGGGGAAGCAATAAAGTTTGCAGTCTTGGCTGGCAGGGCTATGAACTGTGAAATTAATGCTTACTCTCGGTTTGATCGCAAACATTATTTCTACCCAGATTCGCCAAAAGGTTATCAGATCACCCAGTTTTATCATCCGATTATCGGTGAAGGTTATGTGGAATTGCCATCCGGTACCAAAATTCGCATAGAGCACGCACACCTAGAAGGTGATGCGGGCAAATTAACGCATTTTGATACGTATTCACTGGTGGATTTAAACCGCGTAGATACGCCATTAATTGAGATCGTATCCATGCCGGATATCCATTCTGCGAAAGACGCGCACGATTACTGTAAAGAACTTTGGCGGCTAATGACTTTTGCCGGAGTATCGTATGGAGATTTATATAATGGCAATATGCGTTTTGATGTAAATGTTTCTTTGGCGCCAGAAGGCGCTACTGAGCTTGGCACGCGCGCTGAAGTGAAAAATCTAAACTCATTCAGAAGCGTAGAGCGAGCCGTAGAATATGAAATTGCACGACAGAGCAAAATATTAGATGCTGGCGAAAAGGTAGTGCAGGAAACTAGGGGCTGGAACGACAACACCGGCAAAACTACTGGACAGCGTAGCAAAGAAGAGGCTAAAGACTATCGCTATATGCCAGAGCCAGACTTACCACCGATTAATCTAACCGCTGAATTCATTGAGACAGAATCCGCAAAATTGCCGCTAATGCCAACAGATTATCGCAAGAAGTTTGGCGGTGTTTTGAAGGCTGAAATTTTAGAGGTTCTACTAGATTATGCCGAATTAATGAAAAAACTTGCCGAGATTGACGAAAAATATGTGGTAGCGATCGCAAATTTGTTTACTTCTGTATTGCTAGCTGAGGAAAAATCGGCGGAATATCTCAATGATTTGCCGGCCACAAAACAATTAAATGATTTAGCAGAGATGAACGAAAAGAAAGAGCTCAGCTCTACCGCCACAAAAGAAGTATTCCTCCGATTGTTTGATCCACAAATGAAGGGCCGCGACACTAAGGTTATCGCTAAGGAATTGGGATTAATTCAAGAAAACGACTTGGGCGCCCTAGAAGCAATAGTAGATACAGTTCTAGCTAAGCCGGAAACTCAGAAGGCCCAGGCTGATTTTAGGGCTGGGGAAGAAAAGGTGATTGGTTTCTTGGTAGGACAAGTCATGAAAGAATCTCACGGCAAGGCAAACCCCTCTGCCGTGCAAGAGATTTTACGAAAAAAGTTAGCTTAAGCGCTTGACGGATATTACTAGATGCGATAAGATAGTCTGCATAGGTGGCGCAGTAATAGCCCCGCCTTGTGTCATTTAAAACGATTTTAAGCTCGAGCTGACCATACAACCACCACTCAGAAAGGAGGGGTTAGATGATAGTTGGCTTCCTTGCATTTCCTGTGCCAATTTCAGAGATGGCGACGGCGGCGAATAGCCGCGCCAATCTTGGCGCATGGGGCGAGATAGGTACAGATCTGCCGACGACCCTTTCTCTCTGTGATACTCACAAGCCACGACGACAGCGCCTCTGGTTCTACCTGTACAAGGTAGCACCAGAGTAGATTTAGAGATTATCGAAATCTCTGTTGTGGCTTCTGGGAGTTCGGTAATCTCGCCCAACAAAATCCACTAATTCATTTCTGCCCCACCCACAAGCGCGGGCAGACAGTATGTATAAGAACTTTCGGCAAGAAAACATTCTTTTCCCAATTTTATCGTTTTAATGGCACGTTCGCACATTAGCAGACGTAACTAGCTGTGGCCCTTGCCAGCCACACTTCGGCGTTTTATCAAACACACAATAGATCGACCAAGCTCATCGGCTAAAACCAAGTATTTCCCTTCAACACTATAAAACAAGAGACACTTGCGCCGAAGAAATGGCATCTATTACGTCTGCCAATCTTCCATAACCCCAGTGCAGTAGTGCTGGGGTTTTCCTTGTCTTTATTCTGCTAATGGGCTTCACTATTGACAAAAATAAGCATGTGTGGTATAATGGTGATAAGCTGGGAAGTTTTGCGCCCAGTGAATAAAAAACAGAGATAGAGGTGCTTACTGTGAAGAAAATATGGAAAAAGGCAAAAAGTATTTTTAAAAAAGTGAGGAAAATATACATAAGATTAAAGACGCGAAAACTCGTGGGCAACTTCCGGTACAGAAAATACTGGAGCGACGAGGCTAAAGAATTCATGGATAATCGAGAGCTGTTTAGCTTCATAGAAGGAGATGGCAGTTCACTCGGTTCAGCTTTCGTGAAAGATGTACGCGAATACTATAGCTACTTTGGCGAATACGATTTACAAGCTATAGCCCTAGCGTTAGCCTTGCTTCGAGATGTCTATTCTCCGGAAGTTCTACCTCTGGAAATCTGCGAAGAGATTTTCGGCAGAGAAAGAACGGCTGAACTTATGGGTAAAGAGCTATTCGATTTACTTTGTGAGTTCGGCGGAAAAGATATCGTATATCATGACAAAAAGAGAAAAGTTCCGAAGGGCATTAGAAATTGCTGTACCTTAAATAGAGAGTTTTTCTTAACCAAAAAACGAGTCGGTATGCCGGTTAGGATGTTCTTGATCTGGGAAAAAGGCGGATATCCAGCTCCGTATATGCCAGAATGGTCCGGAATACCGCAACGTAAAAACCCAGCGGCGTACAATGCACTTATTAAAGAGTTCCGGCGCACCATCATGGAAAAACACAACTGGGACTGGCAAATGCGCAAAGTGTCGAAAATCAATGCTGTATACTAAAATCCTCATCTATCCCCATCGCTCTGCGTTTGGGGATTTTTCTTGGTCGAAATTTTAGATGATTTTCATTTTATTTTTCCAAAAGATATGGTATAATTTAGCAAAATATGTCTTGTTTTTGAGTGTGGAGCTTGAAAGAGACCAAAATAATAAATAAAAGGAGCATATGGCTACTGAAGTTAAAGACCTCAAAAATCTGCGGAATATCGGGATTATCGCTCATATTGACGCGGGTAAAACTACTACCTCGGAAGCGATTTTGTATCGCACGGGGTTGAAACATAAAATTGACCTAGTAAAGGGCGGTACCGGTGGTGCCGATACCGACTGGATGGAGCAGGAAAAGGAACGTGGTATTACTATTACTTCTGCCGCGGTGACGGTTTTCTGGAAAAATCATCAAATCAACATTATTGATACCCCGGGCCACATTGACTTTACCGCCGAGGTAGAGCGTAGTCTTCGCGTGCTAGATGGCGCTGTGGTGGTATTTGACGGCAAAATGGGTGTAGAAGCGCAGTCTGAGACTGTATGGCGCCAGGCTACCAAATATGGTATTCCACGCATTTGTTTCGTAAACAAAATCAACCAGATCGGTGGCGATTTCTATAAATCACTAGATTCTATCCACAAGCGCTTGTCTAAAAACGCAGTGGCGATTCACTTGCCAATTGGTTTTGAAAAGGATATTTGTGGCGTAGTGGACCTAGTAGACATGAAAGCCTACACTTACAAAGATTATGCAGACCACGAGCTAACAGTCGGTGAAATTCCAGCCGATATGGTAGAGAAAGCTAAAAATGCCCGTTCGATGCTAGTAGAGGAAGCCGTCCAAGCCGATGAAAACTTGATGAATAAATTCTTTGAAGAAGGCGAAGACGCTATCACCGTAGACGAGCTAAAGGCAGCACTACGCAAGCGCGTGCTTGACGGCGATTTCTTCTTAGTAACTGGTGGCGATGGTCGTGGTGTAATTGTAGAAAAAGTTCTAGACCTCATGACCGATTACTTGCCATCACCTCTAGATCGTGATCAAGGCCAAACCGTAGGCACCAATCCAAAGACTGGCGATGAAATCGTACGTAAGGCTGAAAACTCTGAACCTTTGACAGCTTTGGCATTTAAGATTGCGACAGATCCGTTCGTAGGTAAGTTAATCTTTGTACGCGTATATGCTGGTAAACTAAAATCTGGCGATACCGTATATAATGCCACAACTGGTGACAAGGAAAGAATCGGACGTTTGGTACGTATGCATGCTAACGATCGTAAAGAGATTTCAGAGATTGGCGCAGGTGACATTGCCGCTATCGTAGGGCTCAAGAACTGTACCACTGGTACTACTCTTTGTGATCCAGCACACCCAATCTTACTAGAATCCATTGAATTCCCAGATCCACCAGTATCCATCGCCGTTGAACCAAAGACTAAAGCCGACCAAGAAAAAATGGGGCTTGGACTTTCCAAGATGGCAGAAGAAGACCCAACCTTCCGCGTACATACCGATGAAGAGACTGGCCAAACAATTATTTCTGGTATGGGCGAGCTACATCTAGAAATCATTATCGACCGTTTGAAGCGCGAACATAATGTAGAAGCCAACACTGGCGCACCACAAGTGGCTTATCGTGAGACTATTCGCGGTACCGCGGAAGCACAAGGTAAGCACATTAAGCAGTCTGGTGGTCGTGGTCAGTACGGTGACGTATGGATCAAATTTGAACCAAACGAACCAGGGAAAGGCTTTGAATTCATTGATCAAATTAAAGGCGGCGTGGTGCCTCAAGAATACCGCAAGCCGGTACAAAAAGGTGTGGAAGACACACTTGCTGGTGGCGTTATCGCTGGTTACCCAGTAGTAGATGTTAAGGCTACACTTTATGATGGTAGCTACCACGATGTGGACTCATCCGAGCTCGCCTTTACCTTGGCTGGTGCTTTAGCTACTCGTGAAGGTATCAAGAAAGCCAACCCAGTACTCTTGGAACCTGTAATGAAACTTGAAATCACTACGCCAGAAGAGTTCATGGGTGACGTGATTGGCGATATCAACTCCCGCCGTGGCCGGATTGATGAGATGGAAGATCTAAACGGTGGCGCTAAGCTGATTAAGGCGTTCTGCCCGCTAGCAAACTTGTTCGGTTACACTGGTGACTTGCGCGGTATGACACAAGGTCGTGCAGCCTCTTCTATGGAACTCTTTGCTTACGAGGAAGTTCCACCAAACGTAGCGCAAGAGATTATCGAGAAGAGAAATTCGAAATAATCTAGCTCAAAATAATAAAAAGACCAGATGAAATTATCTGGTCTTTTTTGAGTAAGGATTATTCTCTTGGCGTATGGCTTCTGGCCATAAAATTAACCGGCTATATGGGCCGGTTAATTTACCTTACCTTATTAATATTTTTTATTAAGGAATCTTTTCCTGGAGAATACCCTCGCGCTAGCATATAGGCCGAGACTGCCACCAATGGCGAACACTATTATCGTTGCGTTATCAGACAGGATGCCTCCGTTGGTGGTTTTTGTGATAGCACCAGTATCTGGTGGCGGTGGAGCGACCGAGACAGTTTGACTGGCGTTGTCGAAATCTGTGTGAGAAAGGATAAGCTCGTCTCCATAGTAAAGCTCTTCAAAGATTACTAGATCTGTGCCGCCCAAGTCCTTAGTGTTCAGACTATAGATCATTTCGGTAGTACCACAAGTGCTTTCAGGCGTAAACGTGATGACTTGTTCTACTCTTTTCCCATCGACCATGACTGGTTCTTTGGTATTCTTATTCATCACCACGCCCTTAATGGTAAATTCCATATCTTTTTTAAGACAGTAATCTACCACATCCTTAATTTCTACATCTTCGTTAAAAGCAACTATTTTGTCGCCGTCGGTATTGTCTGTGGCCGTGGTAGCAATGCTAAACTCTGCACAGTCATTAGACCACTCACCAAGATCTACTACCTCGCCATTGGTTTTAATGGTAACAGTTTTCTTGGTGTCGCCAATATCGTAACAGAATTTGTTGGCATCGCATTTTAATTCGGTAATTTCATATGTGTCGTATGGGAGCGCCCCTTTGTCGTCGTCTACGGCATTAGCTGCACCAAACCAAGTACCGTAAGCAAGATATTCTATTTCATCTTCTTCTATGCCGTCGTAACCGTTAGTGTGGAAGCTGTGCAAAGCATGGGATGCAGAAGTATCTACGATGCCATCTTCGTCTGTGACCACTAAATGCTCTTCTTTGGCGCCACTAGTAGATTTTACCTTAAACACCACGTTGGCCATAGGTTCGCCATCCACATCGCTAGTTTTGGTAAACTTAAGGTCGCCACGAATAATATCATCAGAGAAGTTAAGATCCTCAGTGGGGTCGTTAACGGTGATAGTGGTGGTTTGTGGAGTAGCGGTAAGCAAGTAGCTTTTGTTAGTGCTAGTTTCGACAACTTTATAACGAACGTTTAGCGGTAAGCCAGAAAATGTTACATTTCCACTAGCGTTAGTTGGTTCGGAAACAATGAGTGCGTTGTTGTCGTAGAATTGATTTTTACTAGGGATATATATTCTACTGCCAGAGGCATTATAGACTGCAAAGTTAATTCCGCTAAAACTGGCGGCGCCTTGCGGAGTAGTGCAAGAGTCAGATTCATCGTCGCATTTTTGAACTTTGATGGAGCCGGATTGTGGATTGCCCTCTATCCATACTATAGCCTGCACGCCACTTCCTGGGGCGATACTCGTTTCAAACAATTGGAAATCCTTAGCCATTAACCAAGCATCACCGCCTGCATCAATAATGTTCGATAGTTTGTCTTTAACATTCCGAATAGTTGTCAGAGTAGCATCTGTTAAACCAGTTGTATCATTACTATAAATGTAGCCAATTGTCGCATGCGTATATGCGTAAAGTAAGTCTTCATCAGATGTTAACCCACCGAAGAAATCACTCAACAAAGTGTTTGTAGTATTATTTTTTATGGTGTATATAAAAATCATTAATTTAACCATTTGATTTTCTTTATCATTGTCGAGGAGAGGCACTGCCTGATATTGACCTGATGGAGTTGCCTTGCCTGGTTCGGCGCAAAATGCCCTAAATTTACCAGGGCTCGTTGTTACTAAGAAATCGTTTGTCACCCAATTATCATAGTGGATTTCTTTTGTATAAGACACCGTTACCCATTCATCTTTTTGAGTGATTGCGTTAACCTGGAACAATTTAATATTTTTAGCAGCAGCAAAAGCCCCTGCAGCAATTGCGATTAGAAAAACCGCAAAAATAAGTGATCGCTTTGCTAATCTAGTTCTCGACAACCTAACCATACCTATCCTTTTTGTTTTATATTTTTGTTTATGACCTTTTGTAATGCCCATTATATACATAAGTTTTTTAATTGTCAAGGACTTTTTCGTCAATTTTTCTCTAAAACATCTTTACAAACTATATAAAATAGTCTAAAATAATATAGTAGAGTTTTGGAGCTGGTTTTTATTAGCGCTCCAAACATTAATAATATAAAAGGAGAATGAATGGCAAATTTTGACCGTTCCAAGCCGCACATCAACGTCGGCACCATGGGTCACGTCGACCATGGTAAAACCACTTTAACTGCTGCGATTA
>CAMKRV010000017.1 GCA_946415265.1 uncultured Candidatus Saccharibacteria bacterium
TTAGGGGTGTAGCTCAGTTGGTAGAGCAGCGGTCTCCAAAACCGCGTGTCGTGAGTTCAAGTCTTGCCACCCCTGCCACAGGTTTTGGATTTCTTTTAAAAAAGAAATCCCAACAAAGAAAATTTAGTTTTAAAATTAAATTGGAAGTCAATTCTAATTCAATTTTTGTATATGATTTTTGTGATAATATAAGTATATGAAGTTTGAAGATGTTGAAAATGCGCGAGTACGATATAAAGACAAGCTCACTAGAGCCTCTTTAATTACCGTAAGCATACTGTTCGTGTTGGCGTTAATTGTGTTTTTTGCAATCACAGGAGCTAATTTTTCTATAGTCACTATATTGCCAGCACTTTTTATGTCAACAATTTTTGTGTTTGCCATTACCGCCATAGTTGTAGCTATTGCAACGCGTAAAGAAGCGGCGGAATATAAAAAGACTTACAAAGCTTATTTTGTGGAACAAAATCTAGCCAAAACTTTTACAAATTTACAATATCAGCATGAAGCCGGACTTAATAAACAAGTTCTTGCGGCTACCCAGATGATAAATACTGGAGACAGGTATTCTTCAAATGATTTGACAATGGGCAAATATAAAAATGTCAACTTTACTCAAGCGGATGTGCATATTGAAGAAGAATATACCGACAGCGACGGAGATACACACTATACGACAATTTTTAGAGGGAGATTTATGATTTTTGAATTTCCAAAGAAATTCAATTTTAAGCTTGAAGTCGTGAGTAAATTTTTTGGAGTGGGCAAGGTTCCTGGCAGAAATCCACAAACTGGACGCAAATTTGAAAAATTTGAAGTAGAATCTATCGATTTTAACAAAAAATTTAAAATATATGCCGAAGATGGTTTTGAGACGTTCTATTTGCTGGATCCATCTTTTATTTTAAAAATTGAGAAGGTAAGTGCTGAATATGATAAGAAAATGATATTCTGCTTTGTGGACAATAAGTTGTACGTTGGGATAAATGAGGGTAAAGATTCTTTTGAGCCACCACGGCCGTCTAAGCCGATAGATGAGCAGTTAGAAATAGAAAAAGTTAGTCACGACATCAAAGTAATTACGGATTTCGTGGATGAGCTTAGCTTAGATCGTAAGATTTTTAGTTAAGTTTGTACTTATCTGTAAGTTTGTGATACAATAGAGATATTATGGAAGGTAATAAGAAAAAACTTAGGGCGGTGTTGGTGTTTGGGGCACCAGGTAGTGGTAAGACTACCTTTGCAGAGAAATTCGCGAAAAAATTTAACCTCGCATATTATAATTTGGACGAAATCAGGGAAGAATACGGCTTTTCACATGAGGCGGTGCTTTCTATTTTGGAAATCATTACTAAGGCTAAGCAGTCTATTGTGATAGAAGGTGAGCTGAAGACGGAAAAAGATCGCACCGAGGTACGCAATATCTTACGCGAACGCGGATATAAGCCAGCCCTAGTGTGGGTGCAGACAGATTTTACCACAATAAAGGTACGCTTGCGTTCAAAATATAAGACTATCAAGAAAGCTAAAGAAGTATACGATGCAGCAGTAGCCGAAATGGAAGCACCGGCGGATTTTGAGCGACCAATCATACTATCCGGAAAGCACACTTTCGAAACTCAAACCAAGCATGTACTAGCCGGCCTTGCCAAGGCACGCTAATTTATTTCAATGATTATTGAAGATAAAGAATTTGGTGAAGTAATTGTGCGCAAAAGCCCACTGGCGCGGAATATTAAGTTTTCTATTTCTACGTCGGGCAGATTGCAGATGTCCGTGCCGCAATATACTTCGGAGTTTTTGGCGAAGAGATTTTTAACCAGTAATCGTAAAATGATTCGCGAGAAATTACCTGTGAAAGATCCGCGTGAACAACGAGCGCGTGATTACCAGAAAAAACAACTCATGAAGCGGGCAAAAGAATATTTGCCGTATCGACTGGAGTATTATGCTAAATTATATGGCTATACATATGATAAATGCAGACTATCACATGCTAATACACGATGGGGCAGCTGTTCTTCTAATCGGACGATTTCTTTAAATATTGGTCTGATGAAAGTACCGGAGCCTTTGCGTGATTATGTAATACTGCATGAACTGGCGCACTTAAACCATATGGACCATTCTAAGGCTTTTTGGGCGGAAGTGGGTAGCCACGACCGCAACTACAAAGCGCATGAGAAAAAGCTGAAGATGTTTAGTCCAGGGGTATAGCGTTTTATCTCAAAACCAACTTTATTGTTTGTGCCTACGAAGAAGGCGGGTCCTGTCCGCACATATTTTTCTGGTAGTGGGACTTGGATTTTTAAGCACGTCATACACTGGGTGTCCGGGAAAGATTACCCTTACGGGTAACTTTCTCGGCACCGTCAGGAATATACGTGTTAAAAATCCAAATCAAATTTTATATTACCAGAAAAATATGTGACGACCACCCGCCAAAATGCTATCTAGCAAGACAACGCACGGATGCGCCATAGCGTTTCCCGGAACCGTTACGGCCAGCGGTTTGAACACCTGTATTATAAAAGAATAGGTAGTAGGCAGTGTTCCGGTTTTCGTTTGTGCTGGACCAATAAAGGCCACCGGAATTAATCCCGTGTACAGTTTTGTCGTTTTCAATATAGCCTGCTTTTGAGAATTGCAATGGTGCAATAGCAAGACGTTCACTATTGTCAGTATAATTGTTATTATATAGATAGTTTAATCTTGCAAATTCATTAGTAGAACTAGTCAATGTCTCGGATTGGCTAGATATAGTGGGGAGTCGCCAACCTTTAGGGCAAATAGAATTTTGAGGATTTTTCGTAATATTGTCTAATGTTTTTTGCGCTAATGAGGAAGAATTATTACTGGCGATGGCCGCCGTCCAATTATAATAATTGCCCAATGATGCGTGGCTAGTTTCTGTGCTGTCAGTTTTATTGGCAGAGTACGGGTTTGTACTGTCATCCGGCCAAGTAGTTAAAGTAGTATTCTGAAAGTCTATAGTTTTTCTTTCTGGTGTCCAAGTAGTAATATTGGTGCTTACGTCATAGCTATAATTATCTGCGTACGCTCCAGCAAGTGAGTGGTCTATGAGATCAGTATTTTCTGAAGTAAGTGGCCTAGATGGGTCTAAATCTAAATCTAAATTCTGCGTCATCCAACAATGTCCATCTTTTAGTTTGGTTATCCAATAGACTTTATCATCTCTAATATCTATAACTTGCAAATCAGACGGTATTTCTTCTACGGCACTACAGATTTCTGGAGTCATGTCCTGCATTTTGTAGTAGCCATTTTTTTGTTCTAGAGCAGGGGAAACTGCTTTGTAGGCATCTAATAATGTAGTAACTGCTGGCTTAGTCACGGCATAGAAAGTGATAGCGTTGGTGTATGTACCGCTTGGTTGAGCAACGCTTGCTCTTGCTGCTATTTTGAAATTCATGATGTCTTGAGCTTTATAATTAGTACTAATTAATTCTGTATTATTAATGCTAGATAAACCATTATAATTAGACCAAGAAACTCCGTTGTCTAACGAGGTGCTGTATCCCCAAGTATTATCTGTGGTAAGATTCGGCAAATTGGCGGTAGTAGCTATATTGCTAAATATGTCTGTATTATTACTATGGACTAAGTTATCATTACTTACACCAGCAGATAATGCATAACCATAGGCTGAGTTGGTAGATATATTAACTGATATTTCATTACTAGTATCTGTAGTACCGGGAGTTAAGCTAGGGATTACTAAATCACTAGAGGAAATGTTTAACGATAATGTAGGATTAAAGGTAAAGCCTATATCTACACTGCTGGAATAACTTAATGCGGAAGTATTCATTATATTTACAGAACTTAACATTATGATTGCCAGAAGCAACGTTGTGTTTTTTGCTTTCTCTGTAAAATGGCCGGTTATGTTTCTAGAAAACGGTATTATGTTTTCTAAACTTAATATTATGTTATTTTTGTTATTCCGCATCTTTCTGCCTCACTTAGAGTTTTTCACTTAGGATGCGGTGCCATCTTTGTAATATATGAAAAGGCGTATACAAAAATGGCACCGCAAGGTGCGATACCTAACTATTCAAGCCAATTGATTGATTCGAAAGCTTCGGTCCTTACGGTGCCGTCATTGCTTTTGAACCAACCAATTATAAAATAAATCGGCTTTTTGAAATTTAGTTAAGTATCGCACTTTTATTGTAGCATAAAAAATGTTTTACAAACAAAAATCATAATTATTTTATGAAGCTTGTGCTATAATGAAATTAAGGAGGAGAGTGTGGAACTTAAGAAACGGTTAAGTTTGCGAACTGTTTTGATAGGGTTATATGTAGCGGTTTTTGGTGCCTATGTGATTTGGGGTCTGCAACCAGCCGAAGCGGCAAAAAGTTATGAAATATCGACAAAACTAAATATTCCGAGCATTAACCTAACTACTGATGTAGCCACATTGCAATTAGAAAATCGCGAGCTTAAAACACCAGATGCCATTGTAGGTAGCTTTAGTAAGGCCAAAAATAAAACTTTACTAATTGGACACTCCACCACGGTATTCCAAAATCTTAATAATGTAAAAATAGGCGATGAGATAAATTACGACAATGGCATTTATGTAGTTAAAAATATAAAAGTATTAGAAAAAGCCAATGTTGATATGAGTAAAATCCTGGCGTCCACCGAAAAACAAACTTTAGAAATTATGACTTGCATAGGAGATTTACTAGACGGTGGTGATGCTACGCATCGGCTAATAATTACGGCTGAGATAAAAGATTAGAGTTTCTTCAACTGTATCGCAAAACCGCCCCCAGGACTCATATAGATATCTAGCGCTTCGCCACGGCCAATATGTTTTTGCTGGATATTAATACCGAATGGATTTTCGCGGTAATGAGCATCGTCGCTGTCGGCATAGATGGTGGCCTGGTAAGCACCGCTATCTAGAAAGTCTAAATCGATATGCACGCGCCGGCCATTTTCGTTGGTAACGCCACCTAGGAACCAATCTGCAGATTCACGATCTTTGCGAGCAACGACATAATACTCGCCAATTTCACCGAGTAAGGGTAAAGTTTTTTCGAAATTAGTGGGGACGGCGCGGATAAACTCAAAGACATTTGGAAAGCGATCTTCGTAAATAAACGGGCGGTCGGCGGCCATAGCCATGCCAGAATAGATAGTGACAAAGTAGGCCACTTGACGCGCTAAGGTAGTAGCCATGCGCTTGACGCTATTAGCGAGATCGAAAATGCCACTAGTGTAATCCATCCCGCCGGCAAGTAAGCGAGTATAGGGCAGGAAACAGGCATGCGAAGGACTGAGTGCGCCACCCTCGTATTCTTGGCCGCGAGCGCCTTCACGTGAGAGTAAATTAGGCCAAGTGCGTTCGATGCCGGTGCCCTTGATAGGCTCATGAATATCTAGACAAATATGGTTTTTAGCAGCTAGTTCTACGGTTTTTTGATAATGGTTAACGCCGAGCTGAGAATGATGGAATTCGCGGTGACCGTTTATCATCATCATACTTCCAGCATAGCCGGTTTTTATATAGTGGATATTATTGGCGGCATAATAACTATAGGCAGCCTCTAGTTGTTTTTCGTAATTATCAACAAAGCCGACGGTTTCATGATGGCCGACTAGCTCAATGTTATGTTCTGTGGCATAGGTAGCGACTTCTTCCAAGTTGAAATCTGATGTAGCGACGGTAAATTTATTATTAATACCATTTTCTAGCCAATCGCCCTCCCAACCTTCGTTCCAACCTTCGATAAGGAGACCAGAGATACCAAGACGGACGGCGGCGTCGATGTATTCTTTGGCGTGCTCTGTAGTGGCTCCGTGACGTTCGCCTGGTGCCCATGTCCATTCGCCCACATACATAGCCCACCAAATGCCAATAAACTTAAGTGTGTGAACCCAGCTAAAATCTTGAGTAGGGGCTTTGTTGAGGGCATACATCGTACGATTTGTTGTGAGTTCGATAGCGGAACTTGCGACCATAATTAGTCGCCAAGGCGTGTTGAAAGGTAAATTGATGTGGGCCTTAGTGCCATCGGAAAGTGGCGTGATATCAGCCTTGAGAATATTCTGAGCGTTTAGTTTAATTGTCATGGAGCCATAATTGTAAAGCGCAGCCTCGTGGATGGCAAGATAGTAACCGTTGGGCGTGCGGAGCGTAAGTGGGGTGTGAACGGAATTTTGAAGATCGTAAACGGCGGATTTTTCGTAATTATATTCGTAGCGATCTGGCTGATAGGCGGGGATTTTCCAAGCCAAAGTATTGAGATCTAAGTTAAATTCGGTGAGCTCGTCTTTGATGGTAATGCGACGAAATTTGGGCTGAGGCGGGATTTCATAGCGAAAAGCTACACTGTCGTTAAAAACGCGAAATCTGATAGTAAAAATACGCCGAGGCTCTTTACTTTCGGCTAGATAAAAGGCCGTCTCGGTGTAAGTATTCTGGATATAGCGATCTTCACCCCACTGAAGTTCTATAATCTCATCATGTTTTCGAGTATGTGTGCGAATGAGTTTAAGATTGTCACGTAGGGGATTTTCGCCGCAGATTAGGAAGCCTAATTTGGACGGGCGAATAATGACTTTATCATTTCTGGATACGGAATATGAAATATGTCCAGATTTAAGAGAAAAATGGCACTTTAAGCGACCGTCCGGAGATAGAATATCTTTCTCACATATATCTTTGGTGCGCCATTTAAACATAAACTTATTATATCATATGGAGTGTGGTATAATTTTGGTATGATTCGTAGGAAGCGAAATCGAACGAAATTATTCTTTGGGGGATTTGTGATATTTGCGGTGGTGTTTGTAGGGGCGTTTCTAGGAATACAATTTATTACGAAAACCGGAATTTTTCATGTGCCCGGTGTGGTGTATTATGACGAAAGCCTGACAAAAGAAGAACTAGCAAAATTAAAAACAATTTTTACCGAAGAGGTGGATTTGGATAAGGATGTGACGATCAGCGCAAAAGAGTATTCTACTATGCCGGAGCTTCATGATGGTGAATTACTATATGAAATATCTGTACCGGTGACGGATTTTTACGATGCTCGAACCGATACAAGTGAATTTACCGATGATGAATATAAAATTATTTCGGTAGAGGATTTAGATTTTACCAAAAAATTATTAGCCGTGGATGGCGAATATTATTTAGATGATTTCAATAGCGGAGCTACGTTTAGAGTGATTGATTTCGATTCTGAAAAATATGATGAAGAAATAGCTCCACTGGTGACTAACACTTTTGCAAAACAGTGGCCAGAAAAATCTAGCGTACTGAGCTTGGCGCAAACTGGCGTTACGGCGATGAGTCGCGGAATGAACGCAAAACTGAATGACGTAGGTGGTGATGCGACTTATTTTGCAGAAAAGATTAAAGATTATCTGTCTGCATTTGATTTAACTCATACTTCCAACGAATCTTCTTTTACCGATATGGCGACGGCGCACAATATATGTTCTGATCCGAGATTTATAGATGTTTTGACGGCGATTGGATTGGATATCGTGGAGCTAACAGGAAATCATAATCAAGATTGCGGCAATAATGCAGCTAGCGATACGATTGATATTTACGAGCAAAATAATATTAAAATAGTGGGTGGCGGTAAAACAGCTGATGCGGCAGCCGTGCCATTAGAATTAGATGCTAAGGGTACCAATATTACCTTTTTGGCATATAATTTGTCTACTGGTGGAGCTACTTATGGCGATACGCCTGGCGCTAATCAATATTATGAAGAAAATGCAGCTGCAGAAATTGCTGCGGCTAAAGAGCGCGGAGATTTTGTGATTGTGGATATTCAGTATTATGAGTGTAGTGGCTATGCTTCAGAAACAGAGGATACCACTTGCGACTATGCAGATTCGGCTGCTGGGGATCAAGTTGGATTTTTCCGCCATTTGATAGATTTGGGGGCTAATGTGGTAGTAGGCACCAGTGCACATCAGCCACAAACTTTTGAACTATATGGCGATGGTGCAATATATTACGGCTTAGGTAATTTGTTTTTTGATCAGATTTGGTGGCCGGGAACTACCAGAAGTTTAATTTTGGAACATTATTTCTATAAGGGGAAATTATTACAGACTAGGATTACGCCAACTGTTTATGATAGTAATATGCAAACAAAACTCTTAGATAAGGAGACCGCGGAATGGTTTATAGAAAGATTAATCAGCGCAAGGCCATAGTACCCGAGGGTAGCGAATCGCGAATAGTTTTAGTTGCACTAATTGTTATTTTCATGATGACTGGACTATTTATTATTTATTATTTAGCGGCTGGAATAATAGATGGTGCAGACAATATTACAGAGAATAATATTATTACGAATGAAGAAAGCGCGTATGTTTCACCCGAAAAAACAGAGGTGGAACCTAAAAAGATAGACTTCCAGACGATAGTAAATAACTGGGTAAAAAATATTGATGGCGATAAAGGCGTATTGATATATGATTTAGATCGAGATGAGATGGTGGCGGAATATAATTCCAACCGAAGTTTTGCTACGGCATCACTGTATAAGCTTTTTGTGGTATATGAAGGATATCGCAAAATTGAACAGGGCGAGTGGAGAGAGGGTGATGCCGCCGGCGATACTGGGCGTACGATTTTAGAATGCCTAGACTTGGCGGTACGCGAGTCTAATTCTGACTGTGCAGAAACTTTATGGCGAATGATAGGGCATGACAAACTAGAAAAAATCGTAGCCGATGATTTTGGCATTACAAATACTAGTGTAGAAGATTTTGTTTCTACGCCTAATGATACTACTAAAATGATGAAAAGATTTTATGATCATACGGATATCAATGATGAAAAACTAATTGCCAAAATGAAAGATTCGTTTCTAAACCAACCTATTACGGAATATAATTGGCGGCAGGGGTTGCCAAGTGGATTTTCGGATGCAGTGAACGTATATAATAAAGTTGGGTGGGCGTATAATGATGAAGAAAAAGTTTGGGATATTTATAATGATGCGGCGATTATAGAATTTCCGGAAAAAGATCGCCATTTTATCGTAGTCGTAATGACGAATAAAGTACCTTATCAGCAAATCCGTAAACTTGGCACAATGATTGAAGAGGAATTTAATAAGTACTAAAGAATTGTGACCAATACGTACGATAAGTAGAGCTAGGATCAAAGACAAACCCTACGGCGAGTTTGGTATAATCTGGGTTTAAAATATTGGCACGGTGGGACTCTGAACCCATCCAAAGCGCCACCACGGTGGCTGGCGAAACTGCCGCATTACCGATGGCTAGATTTTCACCACTAGTACCACCAGAATCCGGCGCAGGACATACAGTAGACCAGCTGCTACCATCTGGACGAGTGTGGGCATAAAGCGTCATTGTTTCGTTGGCGCGGATATCTGCAGCGGAGCTACATGTATCACCCCAAGCTAGTTGGCCGAGATTATTTTTGATACGTATTTTATTAACTAGAGTTAGCACTTCGTGTTCCCATTGCTCTACTGGAGGATCAATAACCGTGACAGTGATGGAATCTTTACGTAGGCCATCATAAGTACCCGCGGTAATTGTGGTAGTACCCGTACCATTGATAACCGGGTAGCGACAGGTGTCATTGTTATAGCCTAGCCAAGTACGGGCTGAATCATAAAAACCGCCAATTACATTAGTATCTGAAGTCTGCCAATACATTTCACCGAGATTAGATAAGCCTCCGCCTACACAGATGTCAGTATCTGGTGTGGCATAGATGGTGATAGCTTTTTCATTCCAGAGCTTACCGGAGGGTACAGCGGAACTATCGAATTCGTGGCTGGTAGTAGACACGTAATCGTCATTACCAATCACGGATACGTCTACTTCGGAGTCAGAATCAGAAACAGATTCTAGCAGTTCCATTTCGCCAGCGGTATCGCTTACAATATCGGAACGCTCATCTACGGCGCGGAATTGAATTCCGCCGTTTAGCCAAATGGCACTGGCGATTAGCACGCCCACGATTAAAATAGCAGCCGCATTGAGCGAAAGCAAGACCGTCATGCGGTTTTTATTCGAGCGTTCGGTTTCCATTATTTTTGTTCCTTGTTAGAATCTTGCCCCATAATAAGCGAGCGAATATGCGTCATCAAGGTATTGAGCGCAGGAATCAAGGTAATAAAGATTAATATCATAATAAAGTTGAGGACAATTACCTCTGTAGACGGGGTGGAGCCACGGAAAAGCGCTGCGAAGATCATAGAAAAGATAATCATATAGACAATGGCGATAGACGCAATTACTACGATATACGAGAAGATACGTAGCCAAATGGACGAAAGGTTAAGCATACGATAGCGTAAAATGGTGTAATAGACACCCAAAATGGTCACTGCAAGAGCCAGAGGCCCAAGCCAAATTAATGTCCAGTTATTCAGTAATGGCAAAATCAAGTTGACAATTAATACGATGGTGCTAGAAACCGCAAAGCTTATCATAGTAACAATGTCACCACCGCGCTTGCGCTTGGATCTAGATTTCAAGAATTGATGGAAAAATACTGAAATAATAACTGGAACAATTGCGCCAAAGAAGGCAATGTAAGAAAAGTATACTGGCCCCATCCGCATAGTTACGCTATTGCCGGTATTGCTTAGAATTACATCCGAATAGAGCGAAGAGGGATTGAAAGCAATGGCCAAACTAACCATTAACCCCAAAAATAAGAAGAGGAGCGTAGCTATTTTACCGTATTTTTTTTGCCAGGCCCCATAGCCCAAAAACGCCGCGTCTAGAAAAATTGCACTAATGAAAGTCCAGTTGACATGCCAGCCAATGACGTTGGCACGGTCCGGTGTGGCTACCATGAAAGTAGCAATAGATGCCATCCAGGCAGTGGCAAAAATTGCAGCAGCAAAATACCATGCCGAACGCACGCGGTCACCCTTAGACGCACCGAAAAATACAATTGCGCCAGACAGAAAAGTCAATATAGAAACCGTGGCTAATAAGATTACGATTAATTGCACGAGACCTCCTTTTTCATAATTATAGCACAAGTAATAAATAAAAGTGCAAATTCGGACGGGTCCTGTCCTCGCATTTTCCCCCACCGTGCTCGGCTACCGCCTGCGCGCGTCGGGGGTCCCCAAGCTCGGCCGCCCGTCCGTGTTTACCCTCTGTTGTTACCCGCCCGTAATTATCTTCTGTTACCGCCTTGCGGCATCATGTTATTAGAATTGGAATTACCGACAGTAGTAACAATATCTGCAACAACGAAATCTTGATATTTGGTGCCGTTTAGATAAATAGTATAAGTTTCGCCAGTTTTAAAATATGCACTGCCGGCAGACATATGAGTGAAGGTCTTAGCAGAAGTATGCTCTAAAATAGTCTCATCATTACTATTTTTGATTTCAATTTTTGTACCTGCACTCTGCGAGGAGGTAAAGTACACACTGATATTATTAACACTAGACGCACTACCTAAATTAGACGCCATGCCGCTAGAACCCACCGCAATAACTTCACCGCCATTCATAATAATGCCGAGGCCGCTATCCAGCGCACCATTTCCGTTATTGGTAGGACCATCCACTATAACCTTGCCACCATTAAAGTAGATATATCCATTACTGTCTATACCATCGCCAGCCGCACTAACATAAACATTGCCGCCGTTTATAGTGAGTTCACAATTAGCATCGCCCGCCATCGTATTAGTAGATGTGTTGTCAGAGCTACCACCAGCATTTATACCGTCATCTGAAGCCACCACAGAGACTTCACCGTTATTTATGATGATTTTTTGAGCCTCTAGCCCTTCGTAGCTTTTAGAAATATTGATGGCGCCGCCCTGCATCATAAGCGTACGGATAGCATGAATACCATCATCGCCAGAAGCGATTTCTATGTTGCCATTTTCTATCAGAACAAAACCTTTGCCAGCATCAGTATCATTGGTGGATTTAATAGAATCGCCCTTAGATACGATATTAAAATTGCCATTTACAATATAGACTGAATCTTTGCCACGAATTCCATCGTCTGCCGCAGTAATATTATAAGTACCATCATTGAACTTGAGGTCATCTTTAGCGACTATCGCATCTTGGTAATTTGCCGTCAGCGTAAGCGAACCTTCGCCGCCAAAAGTTAGGTCAGCCTTAGAATAAATTACACCATTAGTATCCTCATCCAAATCACCCAAATAGCTAGCGCCATCTTCTAGGTAATTATCGCCGACTAGTTCTATTACTAAATCTTCTCCTGCGATACAACGAATAGCTGGTCCAGATGAGTTTTTGATAGAAACATTATCTAGAATGAGCTTAACTTCGCCGCTTGCGCCAGCATTAACTAAAATTGAGCCGTTTTCTAGAGAGCCAGTGATACGATAAACGCCAGAATTAGCAATAGTAAGGCTCTCCGTAAGTTCGAGATTTGTCGTAGCATAACGATCCCAATTGATTTTGAGATCACCGTTGTCTATATCTAATGCGCTAGTAGTAGTGGTGGGGCCGGTAGTACCGTGATTGATATTTACAACAACTCCAATAATTAGTAGCGCCACGGCAGCGGCAATAGCCCATAGCCATCGTTTATCGATTTTTTTGTCCGGCGAATCTACTTTGGCGCGAGGCTCAGCGCTGTTTGGTACTTCACCCCAAAAAGATTTTTCTTCGGCCATTATATCTCTTCCTCCATGCATGGGTGGGAAAGCAAAACTTTTAGATTACAGTTCTTTACGCGGATTTCGTCTAGAAAATCTTTTTCTTTAACGCCATTTCTCATCGTAATATCGTATGTTAGCTTATATAAGCTACCCATATTCATTGTTTTCATACGAGTAAGGTCGGCGCGAGAAGTATATTTTTTGAATATCTCTTCAAAGACTTCTTCGTAATCTAAATCTTCTGGGATAACTATTTTAAGTACACGCTGTTTTTTGTTCGGCTCCAAAAAATGCGTATAGGTGAAGAATACGATAGCAATTACGGAAATAATAGTAATTACCACTGCGAACAAAATGTGTCCCATGCCACAGGCAAGGCCAATCATCATGGCAAAGAATACACTGAGCAAATCTTTGGCTTGCCCCTGAATAGAACGAAAGCGAATAAGCGAAAAGGCACCTAAAATAGCAATAGAAGTGCCAAGGTTGCCGTTTATCATAATCATCACAGCCATCACCAGGAGTGGCAATGTGGCCAAAGTAGTAAGAAATCCTTTAGTGGTTTGCGAAGTTTTCATGTGGGTGATGGCGATGACTACGCCAAGTAGTAGAGCCACACCGGCGCAGATCAGCCCAGTAGTGATGCTGAGTCCAGTGGTGGTAGAATCAAATATTGAATTAAACATTATTTTCCTTTCTTATTTTTTCGTATACTTTACCAATTTTTGAAAATTGCTGTGGATAGATTTTTTCGGCAGACATTATTTCGGCCAACCAAAGCGGAATAATACCATGCGCCTTAACCTCCATAATAACATTACGTTTATCTTTGAAATAAATTTTATCACGCTTTCCTTTAATGAAACTTAAATTTTGATGGCTGTATTTTAAATTTTCATCAAAAGTAATGCGTAAATTATCTTTGCCCTTATAGCTTTCGCGATTATAATATACCAAAATTTTAGGCTTTAAATTGAAGTGTGAAATCAAATAATCTACTTCTTTAGCAATTTGCAAATCATTATTGTTTTCTATGGAGCGCGCAGAAAGTTCGGCCAGCGTAGTTTTGCCGTCAACTAATTCTGCAAAATCTTTATGGGTGATCATTACGCGACGCTTGTAACCAACGTTAGCATCTATGCCTTTGATTTTGGTTTTAATTTCTAGAAAAACCCTATCATAGCCACCATAGCTACGAGCACGTAACTTTTCTTTGAATTCTGGATGATCGATAGATTGAATTATTAAGTCGTAATTATCATTATCAAAGTATACATTATATACTTCGGATTTATGATAACTATCTGGTTGCATATATTTTTTGATAGTTTTGAGAAGTTTTTTCTTTTGCACGGAAGTAATGAGATATTTTTTCTCTACTCTATCAAACACTTTGGTTTCCATATATATTATTATATTATGCAAAACTTAAAAAATGTTTAAAATACATTTTGGAAAGACGGTTGCTTTTAAGGTTGTTTTAAATTGAATATATTATAATAACAATATGAGAATATTATATGTTGAGGATGAAAAATATTTAGCTGAAGCAGTGATACATCTTTTAAAGAAAGAGAAAATCGCAGTAGATTGGGCGGCGGATGGTGAGGAAGGTTTAGATTTAGCCCTGAAACCAAATTACGATGCCATCGTGCTGGATATTATGTTACCAAAATTATCCGGCCTGGAAATTTTAAAAATTATGCGTGAACGATGTATAAAGACACCGGTAATTATGCTATCTGCTTTGAATGAGGTAGAAGATAAAATTAATGGCTTAGAAATGGGGGCGGACGATTATTTGGCTAAGCCATTTAAAACGGCAGAATTAATTGCACGCTTAAATGCTTTAGTGCGCCGGCCACCACTAATGGATGCGAAGGTTTTAAATTTTGAAGATTTGAAGTTTGATTTAACGAACCGTACACTAAATGGCGTAGAACTCACCGACAAAGAAGCGGGGATTTTTGAAATGCTAATTAAAACGCCAGGTTCAGCCGTAACGAAAGAACAAATTCTGGCGCACGTATGGGGGAACGAATCTGAATTCGAAGAAAATTACGTAGAAGTATATATTTCGTATTTACGCAAAAAGTTGAAAAGTTTGAAATCTCGTGCAGAAATAAAAACGATTAGAAATTTGGGGTATAAATTAGTTTATGTTTAGGAAATTGCGCAGTAAATTAATATTTATTAATATGGGGATTACATCGCTAGTTTTAGTAGTGGTGTTTACGGCGATTTACATTTCTTCTACCAGGATGGCAAATAATCGTCCGCCAATGCCGAATGATAGACGAGAAGAGTTTTCGGAAGACGTAGAAAATTTTGTAGAAAAATCTATAGAAGAGGAACGGGAAATTGCTTCGAGGGAATTATTGATTATGTTGATCGTTTCTGGCATAGCTATCGAAATAATTGTAGCTTTTGTGTCGTATTATTTGGCAGATGAGGCGATAAAGCCAGTACGTGAAGCTTACGAAGCGCAAAAGGTTTTTATTGCCAACGCATCGCACGAAATTAAGACGCCGCTTACAGCGATATCGGCCAACTTAGAGGCGGCAGATATTACGGGCAACAAGTGGATATCTAACATAGAGAAAGAAACTGCCAAACTGGCAGCGCTCAATGGGGAATTATTAACTTTGGCGCGCACGGATTTGGTAAATAAAGTAGTGGTAGAAGAAGTAGATTTAGGCGCCGCTACTTTACGAGAATTGGAAACCTATGAACCGCAAATGAATGGAATAGATTTTAAGAAAGATATTAGTACGGGTAAGATGAAAATCAATATTTCTGACTTTCTGCAGATTTTGGGGATTTTAGTTGATAACGCGATAAAATATTGTGATAAAAAGATCGGTATAGAATTAAGTGACAGGGAATTGACGGTAAAAAATGATGGCACGGTTATTTCTAAAAAAGATTTAGCACACATATTTGACAGATTTTATCAAGCGGATAAAAGTGCAGAGGGCGTAGGGCTAGGGCTTTCTATTGCTAAAACTTTGGCAGACCGTAACAATTGGAAAATCTCCGCCAAATCTACTGATAGTGAGACTGAGTTTGTGGTAAAGCTTTAATCTGATACTTTACAAAATCTAGATTTTTGTTATAATTAAAGTATTATTCGAGACTTACTCGCCCACCCCAGCCTTGTGCCGGGGCACATTTTTATCTTGGAATAGTTTAATATAATTGGTTCTGATTAGTTCATAGTCTCTTTTGGATAATTTACCCATACGTTCATAAACTCTGGTAGAACTCATGAGTTTGGCTTGAATTAATATGGCTGTTTCGGTTTTGTTTTGAAAATCAAAAGATACATACCAGGTGCCTTTGTGAGGTTTAGAAGTAAGTGGTACGCCGGTAAAACATAATTTACTATGTTTTTTGAGCACTACTACTGGGCGAGAATATTTTTCACTTTTGCCGTCTATTTCTACGCCTACATTTTCACCAATTGCAGCCCACCAAATATCGCCTTCTTTCACTGACCTGATTATATTTTTATTATGTATAGATGATTTGATTTTCATCCATTTCTGATAATTTTTCTCATTATTTTCCATAGTCGGGACATTAGCACAGGGGTAGGAGAATTTCAACCCCTTACTCAGAAAATTGAGAGCATAAGTGGTTTTACCTCTGGCGAATTTCATATTACACTTGTAGTTAAATTAAGCCTAGACGGAATATATTTCTCAAGAGACTCACCGAGCGAGGCAACGAATGGGACTTCCTGCTCGTCTCGCAGCATTATATATATTGCAACTAGCCGGGGCAACAGAACTGACGCTAAAATTAAAAGTAGTCATATAGCATCCCGAAGGAACCGTACTAGACCTATAGTTTACACTTATACCAACATTAGCAATACGGTTACTATCATATTCAACTGCACCCGATCTAACATAATAAAGCGGTAATTGACGAACTATATTAAATCCATTAGCTGTATATGTTGTTGAACTTTGGTTATCAATAACACCATACTGCGCCAATGAAATACCGAATTCGTTATTGTTAACACTGGGCAATCTCCAACCGGCAGGACATACAGAAGTAGCAATATCAGTCCCGCTTTTTACTAGATCGCCAGTATTGTTCGTGGCCATAGTGGCAGCCCAGTTATAATAATTACCAGTGTGATAGTGTTTACATTCTCCTTCCGTATGACCTGCAGATATACAAGCAGATAGTGAGGTGTATTTTATATCATCCGATGCGGAATTGGATGTATAGTAATATATATCACCTGGGTCTGCAGAATATGGAGCATAACTACTACTCCAACCTGGGACAGTTTCACCGACAAAACTAATCGTAGAATTACTTGGCATCCAAGTTGATTGACTACCTGCATAACCTAAGTCTGTATCGTAGGAAGTGTAAGTTCTAGTGCTATCTATGTCAAAATCTAGATTTTGCGTCATCCAACATTTACCATCATCTAGCTTAGCTACCCAATAGAGATTATTGTCTCTAGTATCTACTAATTGCGTTTGGGAAGCTTCGCCATATAAGCCTACTTGGTTACAGATGTCTGTAGTCATATCTTGCATAGTATAGTAAGTACCACTTTCCGTGTTGACTGGGTTTTTGCCCTGCAGTGCATAAGCTTCATTAAAGCTTAGATTATTATGGTTACTATTCGGATGTACTATAACGTACTTTACTTTACCATTGTATGTACCAGCTGGTTGGGCAGAGTTGGCATAGATCTGGTAAGTAGTATCTAAGTATGAGCCTGATATGCTAGTGTCTGTAGTCATACTAGTACCGGATGTTCTTTTAGCTACTTGGGTATAGACATTAGGTATAGCACTATAGTCATCATAGCCATTTAATATAGTGGGCGGAGTAGTAGGCACACTTTCTCCAGTAACTGGATCTATGCCAGTACCAGTGCCTGCGGTTAATTTCATAGCCCAGGATGATGGATTAGCTACATTATTACTATCATATACTCCAGTTCTAATGTTATAACTATCGCTAAGCCCATTATTGTA
>CAMKRV010000018.1 GCA_946415265.1 uncultured Candidatus Saccharibacteria bacterium
AAACGCTGTCTGTACTAGAACTATATGCAGAACTATGAAATGATAAATGAGATAAAACAACACTAGAAACAATAAGCAGAGGAACAGAAACCAACAATATATTACGGAAAGCATAGTAGAAGAAATCTATTCTACTACTCATTAAGGATTGTTTTACTTTGTGGCCCATCTTTTACCTCACTTATGTATATATGATTACTACTACTCCCCCATGTGGTGCCACTATATTAATGGGGATTAACAAAAATGGCACCGCAAGGGGTGCAACTACCTAATAATTCGCATCAGTTCAGAGAAACATTCACGAAACAATCGGTATCCTTGCGATGCCGTTACTATCGTTTCAAAATATCTCTCCGAACTTATAAAAATCCTGATGCGATTAATATAAATTATTAAGTAGTTGCTCTTTTATTATACAACAAAAATAAAACTAGTGGAATTAATTTAATAAATAGTCTAATAAATTTTGGATGGTAAAGCAACCAACCATGGTTTCGTTACTATCCAACACTAGAAAATAATAGCTATTGGTGCGTTCGATTTCTTCTACGGCGAAATTTAAGGAATCTGTGAGATGCAAAAATTGGACATTTTTATCTAGGTATTTCTCGGCGCGGTCGGTTTTTTTGATTTCTAGAGTATTGAGGGCTTCGGTGTGGATGACGCCGGCAACTTTACCCTTGCTATCGGTAACGGGGAAATTGGTGAAGCCGGATTTGTATAATTTATCTAAAACTAGTGGGCCGAGGATTTCTTTTTTATCTACGAATACCATTTGGTTTTTGGGAATCATGAGATCAGCTACGGTGCGGGTGTCGAAGCTCATGATGGCGGCAATACGGGCGCGATCGGTGCTGCTTAAAATATTGCGCGGAGTACGTTTTAATACGTCGATGAATTCTGGTAAAGTTTTGGGGGTGTATTTGGGAATTGGTGCAGGAGATTTTTTCGGCCGGTATTTTTCTAATTTTGGGTCGATAAACTTGACAAACTTCCGCATCATTTCTTCCAACATGTTATAATGATTATATCATTAAAGGAGTTATATGAAAAAGGTTAGAGGTTTTTCTGTAGTGGGGGCGATTATAGGGGTGGCAGTAGTGGCATTTTTGGCGATTGCAACGTATTTTATTGTGGATGGTAATAATAAAGCGACGGATTTTGGCGAATATAATTTTTATTCGGTGATAGAGCCAACAAAAGATAACGGTAATATTGGCGATCACGTAAAGGGCAACGCGGATGCGCCGGTGTTGATTTTTGAGTATGCAGATTATCAGTGTCCAGGCTGTGCGTCTATTAACCCGCGGGTAAATAAGGCGATAGAAGAATTGGACGGGAAGCTAGGCGTGGTGTATCGGAGTTTCTTACTTTCTTATCACCAAAATGGTACGGCAGCGGCATCGGCAGCAGAAGCGGCAGGGCTACAGGGGTATTGGAAACCGTATGCAGATAAACTATTTGAAGAACAGGCTGAGTGGGAATATGCTTCGGCGAGTGAGCGGACGGCTTTATTTGATAAGTATTTTGAAGAAGTAACGGATGGTAAGGGGGATATGGATAAATTTAATAAGGATTTGGCGAGCGAAGCAGTATCTAAAAAGATTAGCTTTGATATGGGGATTGGAAAGAGAATTGATGTAGGCGGTACGCCGGCGTTTTATATCGATGGACAGTTAATACAGTGGGGAAGTGCTGGTGAAGTAACGGTAAATGATAAAAAGATTAGCTGGGAATCTGCTAGGTCTGGTGATGATTTTATAAAATTATTGAAGGATATTGTGACAGCGAAATTGGGGGAATAAAATTAGTTAACAAAAAAGCTCCGGACAAACCGGAGTTTTTTGCCGAAATTAGATTTCGATAAACTCTTGCCAAGCGGCAGGAGGAATGGTTGACTTTTTGCGTTCTGCGGAACGCTTGAGTCGTTTGATACGCATGTATCTAATTTTCTCCTTAATGTTTATCGCCCTTACGACCATCCTATATGGAGCAATAGTTTCGTCCCATATAGGGATCCCACCTCGCGAAAGACTGCGGCCAATAGTCTATTGGGAAATTAACGAGCGACAAAAACTATTCTAGCAAAGGTTTTTGAAGTTTGCAAGCATAAAATCTAAAATGGGTTTTATCGTATAATTTACTGCATCTCAGAAGCTTCGCAATGTGATAATATATTTTATCACACTGCTATGCCCCTTCGGCGGCAAAATCTACCTTTGGTAAATTTTGCCTTTATGTTTTTTCGATTGTAGTGAATTATACAATAAGCACCTAGTAAATGTTATAATGGAAAATATGAAAAAGCGTGGGCGTCTTAAATTCCATAAGGTGAAAACATGGTATTTGTTGGTGTTTTTGGTGCCGCTACTTTTTGTAGATGCGACATTGCTTAGAATAGATCATATTAAAATGACGGAATTACGCGATGCGGTGCTGGCGGCGGATCAAAATGATGATGACGAAGCAACTTCGCGGAATTTGGAGGCATTAAAAGAATATGTGTTTTCTAATATTGTGATAAATGTGGTGGATGATAATGGTAATCAGAGGGTAACGTTTGGGACGGGGCCGTTTTATTTGGAACATCAATATTTGCGGGCGGCGAATAAGGCGCTAGAAGAAGCGGAAAAAACTATAGCGTCTGACGCAAATCCAAATGGGAATATTTATCAGATGGCGTCGGATGTGTGCCGGCCGCAGGCGATAGCGAATGGCTGGAGTTGGAATGATGCGAATTATATTAATTGTATGACGGGGGAGATACAAAAATATCCAGCAGCAAGTGAAATAAATGATACGATTGCGGCAAGTTTGCCATCTACGGAACTTTATCGTAAGAATTATGCTTCTCCACTATGGGCGCCGACGTTTACGGGCTTTATGCTGCTCTTAACGCTTATTGTTATTGTTGTAATTTTTATCAGGGGGGCAGTGTGGTTATTCTTGAGGTTATCTCTGTTGTTTGTGTGATTTTGGGGTAAAATCTGTAAAATCCCCCTTGACATTTATTTTACGGGGTCATAAGATAAGAATATATTAACTTAAGGAGGAAGCTTAAATGGCTTACGAACATACTAATAGCAAGGGAGTGAAGTACTACCTTCATAAATCTGAAGTTACTCTTCGTGGTGGCAAACCTCAAACTATCTATTTCTTTACTAAGAATGCTGAAGGTGGCAAGGGTACCCCATGTGATCTTCCTGAAGACCGTGTAGTTTGTGAGAATCCTCGCAATGGTTTCTTGACTCTTAAGAAGAAAGCTTAATTCTGATAAGAGTCTGAAACTCAGCGCGCGAGTTAATTAGGTGCGTAAAAAAGAAGCCTCTTTGGGGCTTCTTTTTGTGGGACAGTTTGATGTGGCACTAGGGGCTTTTTCTTGTCGTGCGAAGAAGAAGTGATCTTGGTGTTGACTTTGCGGTTAGGACACGGCTTTTGCTTTGCAAAAGCCGTCCTTTCTGTGTCACTCGAGAAAAGAAAAGTAAACTTTTCTTTTCTGCTCGTTTCCTTGAAAGGGCGAACCTACGGTTCGTGCCCTAGCGCCCGATTATAGCAAACTAAAAAAGACCCGTAGGGTCTTTTAGTTTGCTATGGTGGGGGTACTAGGACTCGAACCTAGGACACTGCGTGTATAAGACGCATGCTCTAACCAACTGAGCTATACCCCCGCTACTCTATTTTATCACAAAATGTTATAATGATAAGCATGAGCGTGAAGGATAATTTGCGGCGGACGAAGTTCAGGTTGAAGCGAGATTTTTTTACGTTGGAGAATATCGCGCTTTTATTGGCAATAGTGCTATGTTTGGTATGGACTTATCAATCTATAGTGGCAATGTCTAGAAACTGGAAATTATCCGAGACTCTAATTACGGAAAAGAAAGAACTCGAATTATTGAATGTGGAAGTAGAAGCGGCAGAGCTAGAAAATGAATATTATAAAACTAACGAATATCAGGAGTTGATGGCACGAAAGATTTTGGATAAGAAATTGAGTGGCGAAAACATGATGATACTGCCAGATAATTCGGAAGAGGCAAAAAATAAACATAAAGTAGCAAAAGTAGAAAAGCAAGAAAAGAGTTATTCGAATTTTGAAAAATGGATGATGTATTTATTCCCAAACTATTAAAATTGACATAGATAAATATGCTTGTGGTATAATGGTAATATGAAGAGAATTCGGCGTGGTTTTACGTTGGTGGAGGTATCACTATTTTTGGCGATTACAGCGGCGATTTTTGTGAGTATCGCGGTGGGTACGCAGAATTCTATTTTTCAGCAACGGTATAATGATGCGGTGCAGAATTTTGCGGAGTTTCTTAGGAGTGTGTATTCTCAGGTGATGAATGTGCAGAGTGAGGGTAATGGCAGGAGTGGATACGCAATTTATGGAAAATTAGTGAATTTTGAAGATGATAATGGTAATAATAAAATTACCACATATAATGTGATTGGAAAAGTTGCTGAGGACGATTTGAGTAATGGTAACGTGTTGGATCGTTTGAAAAGTCTAGAAGCTGATGTGGTGCTAGAAAAAGACGGTAAATATGAGCCAGTGGGGTTCGTGGAGAATTATCGTCCGAGATGGGCTTCTCAGATTCAGACTACGAAGGGTTGGGATGCTGTTCCGGCTGGAAGTTACGAAGTGTTTACCGGAGCGCTTTTAGTAGTGCGGCATCCTAGTTCGGGAACTGTGTATACGTTTAGCTCTGATAAATCAGTTGATGTAGATAGTTATATAGAAAGTTTGACAAATGGGTTTGATACCGGGGGTACGTTGATTGCTGCTAACATTGGTAATTTTAGTGCAGATGGTGTGGATTTTTGTGTGAATCCGAATGGAGCAGAGCGGAGTACTTTGCGGCGTGATATAAGAATTGTGGCGGGGGCGAGAAATGCAACGGGGGTTGAAATTATTGCGGACGATGAAAACTGGATAGGTGAAGGCGCAAATAGGAAAAACATAGGTGATAGGTGTGAATAAAGATGCAAAAAAAGGACAGTAAAAGTGGGTTTACATTGGTGGAACTATCGCTCTCGATTGCTTTTATCGCTATACTTTCCATTACGATAGCTTTAATCATAAATGATGCGATTTCTACATATCGGCGCGGATTGACTTTGAATCAAATTAATACCGCAGGGATGGATTTGGTAGACGATATACGTACGGCGGTTCAGAATTCGCCAGCGAGCCCGCCAAGTAGCAACTGTAAAAGTGACGAAGATGATTTTCAGAAGAATTGTGAAGAAAATAGTGGGATGAGATTGATGAATATTACTAAAACGGGAAAAGTGAATGAAGCAGAGAATACGCCGCTGTATGGGGCGTTCTGCACTGGAGCATATTCCTATATTTGGAATTCCGGGTATTTGTTTTTAGAAGGGGGCGGTGATAAAGCGACTTATGCTGTGTATGAGGGTGATGAGAAGAAGGAGGAGTGGGGTGATTTTCGTTTATTAAAGGTGGAAGATCGGCAACGTGATGTTTGTAAATCTGTTTTGCCGGAGAAATATGATGGCGAAGTCATTGTGAGTGAATTCAAAGGTAAAGACAAAAATCCAGTAGTACTACTTGCAAATGATGGGTCTAACCCTTTGGCACTATATAGTTTTACCTCGGCGTTGCCGGCAGTAAATGGGTTGGAAAATGCGGCATTTTATTCAATGTCTTTTATTTTGGGTACAGTGCAGGGTGGTATTAATGTGATGTCTATGGGAAATTTTTGTGAAGCGCCAGAAAGTTCTAGCTCTGCAGAAAATTTTGATTATTGTGCGATAAATAAATTTAACTTTGCCGCTCAGGCAAATGGGAGGAAATGATGACAAAAATTAGAAAAAAGTTTAAAGAGGGTGCGGCGTCGTTTTATATTGTAGCGATTTCTACATTGATTTTGGTGATTGTGGCAGCAAGTTTTGCGGCAGTGATTATTTCTGAGGTCACACGAACATCTAATGATGATTTGGCGCAATCGGCGTATGATGCGGCACTTGCTGGAGTGGAAGATGCCAAATTGGCATTTTATAGTTATCAAAGTTGCTTGGAGAATGGTAGCCCGATAGATGCAAGCGGGCTAAGTTGTGATGAAATAAAAACATGGGTTGAGAGCGGGAATAGAGATGGTCAAGATCCGTGCGACATGGTGTCTGTAATCTTGGGTAGGAAAAAAGAAAACGATAATGGTGAGGTATTGGTGCAAGAATCTAATGTAAATAATGACATGCAGCAAGCGTATACTTGCGTGAAATTGTCTGATGCGGCTGATTATAAAACTACGCTAACCGCTGAGAACCCAACAAAAATTATGCGAGCACATTTCGAAGATGGAGATGCGGCGAAAAGTGTTCAGTCTGTTGTAGTTAGTTGGCAGAGAGATACAAATGTGAGCCAAACCAAGTATTCTGATCTAGGAAAAGATGGAATATTTGGCGCTGAGACACCTTTGCCGCCGGTGATATCACTAGGTTTGGTACAGACGGCAAGTACTTTTACCCTGGATAGTTTTGATATGACTCAAGGTGATAGCACTAATCGTGGCACGATTTATTTGGTGCCTGCGGATAATCCTGAACCATCTGAGGTGGTGGACGGGAAATATAAGGTTGCCTGGAATGGGGAGACTAATTACGTGGCTAGCAATAGATATGAGGGGTTCTTGAAATCTAATGATAAAACTGCAGAGAATTTACCGTATGTGGTGCGTTGCGCCGATGGTGGTGAGTATGCTTGCACGGCGACAATAGCATTGCCGGAGCCGGTTGGTGGAGATCGTAATAATGATACGTTCATGTTTGTGCTATCCATGCCGTATGCGGATGCAAGTACTGACGTGAGATTGCAATTCTGTAGTGATGCAGGCGGTTGCTATGAGGTCGGTAAAGAAGTAGTGGATGGAAAAGAAAAGAGTGTGACTACCGAAGTATCACTGGATAAAGTACAAATTGTGATTGACTCTACTGGGCGGGCAAACGATTTGTATCGCAGAGTAGAGACGAGATTAGAGCCAGCGGATAAGGCTTACCCGTTTCCGCTGTATGCAATCGAGGTGTTAGGCAAAGATAATGGGTCATTGATTGACAAAAATATTTCACCAACGTGTGAGTGGAACTTTAATGCTACTGGACCTAATTGTGAAAATATATAATAAAAAGTAAACTTGACAATTTTTGCAAAGTGCGCTATACTTGTACAGTGTCCGGGTAACGGGCACTGTATGTTAACGTCGTGGGGTAGAGCAGCCTGGTAGCTCGTTTGGCTCATAACCAAAAGGTCGCTGGTTCAAATCCAGCCCCCACAACCAAAATTCTAAGCTTAAAATTAATAATCAGTTTTAAGTTCAGCTTGGATTACCCCCCTAATTCAGGCTGAATCTAGGGCTGATTATTTTTTCTTGATTAATTTTTTGGCGGCTAGCTTGATGGCGTAACTATAATCATTGGTGATGTGCGGAGTGCTGGCGAGTTCTATGGCGCCAAGGTGATGACGTACGGCTACGGCGATCTCACCAGACATAGATTTGGCGTTTGGGGCAAATAATGTGCCACCGATGATGTGATTGCTGCCATCTACTATTAATTTAACAAAGCCGTAATAATTGTTGTAGATTTTGCAGGCTGGTAAATCTTTGAGATGGACGATGGATTTTTTGTATTTGCGCTTGCCGCGTTTGAGTTCTGATTCGGTAAGACCAAGGGTGACGATGGCGGGAGAAATATCGGTGATGCGGGCAAAACCATTGTAATTTGGCGTACTTTTTGTCTTGTTAATGATATTAGTAGCAAGGAGCTTACCTTCGTATTCGGCGCGCTCAGTGGAAGAAGAATTATTGATGCAGTCACCTATGGCATGGATATTTTTTGTGGAAGTTTGGAAAGTCTTGTCTACTTTGATAGTACCGGTTTTGGTGAGTTTGACTCCGGCGTTTTCTAGGCCATAATCGGTGGTGGGAGCGCTGCCGGTGGCTAATACAATGCAGTCTACGCGAACCATTTTTTCAATATGATTGTTTTGGAAAATGACGCGTTTGGAAGCTTCGTCTTGTTCTAGGGCGACAACTTTGCAATCCGGTAAAACAGTAATGCCGAGATTATCCGTGAAGTAGCTGGTGAGGGCTTGGCTGGTTTCGGGATCTTCGGCAGGGAGGATGCGAGAGGCGGACTCCATTAAGAAGACTTTGGCGCCAAGCTTGGCGTAATATTCGGCGATTTCGCAACCGGTGGAACCTCCGCCGACAATAATGGCGGCTTTAGGGAGGCGACGAATTTTAATGGCGGTTTCTGGCGTGAGGTAATTGACGGCTTCGGTGCCGGCAATAGAAGAAGTGTCTAGATGCGAGCCGGTAGCTAGGATGAAATGATCAGAAGTGAATTTTTGGTCGCCGATGGCGATTGTGTGATTGTCTAAGAAATTGGCATAGCCTTGGAGACAAACGATGTTGGATTTTTTGAAGATGTTTTGATTGTTGCCACCACCGGATTCGATAATTGCTTTGAGCTGGTGTGCAACGATGGAAGGGAAATTAAAAGAAAAATCTTGATGGCTGAATTCTGGAAAATGCAAAATTCTGTGATAAGTTTGTGCAAAATCCAAAGCCACGCCATACGGAATATCGCGTGTGTTGATATTGGCGCCGCCAAAATAACGACCTTCGACTAAGGCGATACGTTTTTTTGCTTTGGCAAGTGTGAGCGCGGCGGCAGAGCCAGCCGGGCCGCTGCCGATAATAGTATAATCAAAGTCGTATTTCCTACCCATTTATATTATTTTATCACGATTTTCGTAAACATAAGCGAAATCGGCGCTATATTTTTTGAATTCTTTGACTAATGCTCTTTTTAGATCTTTTTCGGTGATAAGTTTGCGAGAAGCGAGAGATTTTTTGGCGGCGGCGAGGGATTTTTGAATAAAAATGTCGGCTGCACCGGCTGGAATGCCGATAGCTTTAGCATCAATTTTGAGGGTTTTAATAAGAGATTTTTCGGTGGTTTCGTCTATCATGCGAGAATCCTAAAATAAATAAATAAAATGCTGATGGCTACATAGCTAAAACAAAGAATAATGCGAGTGAAGGCTTTATCTTTGACACGGGATTTTTGGATATCGGCTAGATTGTAACCGAGTTGGAATTTCCAGCGTGTGATGAAAAGCGGGATGGTGGGAATAACTATATATAAAATGGTGAGAAGGTGGCTGGGGAAGAATTCCACAGACATTTCCATGATTTCTACTGAAGTGATAATATAAAGTGGCAAGGTAAAGGGTAATTCGCAAACGCTAGAAAGTGCACCTAAAGTAAAAGCGTCGGAGCGGGTTTTGACGGAACGGGCGGCGTGGTCTAGGTTTTGCGCACATTTTCGGGGAATAAACAATCTAGTGCCTTGGCCGACGCGATAATAACAAAAGAAGCCCATAAATGCTAAAGCTAGGAGGATGCCAGCCATAATCCAGGCAAAGAAACTGGTTTCGGGACGAAAACGATAGAAGAAGAATAAGTTGGCAAAAAGATAAGAACAAAAGAATAAACATGCAGCGGCTGTTTCGGCGCCAAGAATAAAGAATAATGCCATGTCGGAAGCACGAGATTTGGAATATTTACCGGAAGCATAATGGTAAAAAAGTGAAAAAACGCCTGGCTGTAATTGCAGACAAGCCATGATAAGCATAGCCAGTATGACTATTCCTAAAGAGACGAAAAAGCTCATGTTTAAATTATAACACGTAGGGGGTTGATTTTCTAGTGCGAGCGTGCTAGAGAGTAGGCATGAAAAAATTAAAAATATTTTTAGGCGTGGTCTGTGGAACATTTTTGGGAGTTTTGTGCTCTATGAACTGCGTAATGGCGGAAGAAATTAATGAAAAAATTCCTGAAATATATATCAAAGCTATCAATCCTGGCTACACGGTAGATGGCAAAAGTAATGTCGGAGAAATGATTGAGATTGGCCGTAAAGAATCCGACACACCGATTTCGCTCGCTGGCATAACTATCAGCTATACTAATTCAAGCGGGAATAGTTCAATTTTGTTTGAATTTCCCGAGCATAGTCTAATGACTGGCGAGACTCTCCTCCTTCGCTTAGCCAGCTCGCCTGAGAGCGAGCTGGCGGCCATGAATTACACGAAGACACTAGCTTATAAAGGCGGGATAGATTTAATGGTTGATAATGAAAAGGTGGATAGCGTGTGCTGGACGGGGAAAGATGAATGCTATAAAGATTTTAAATCGGCAAATCCAACGGTACTGGTACGAAATTTGGAAACGGGAGATTTTGAACATATCGGCGTAACGGAGTATGAACCTGTGTATGATGCGGAAAGCTATGTAGTGGAAGCTTCAAAAGATGAAGAGGGCTATGGGCAGGTGGTTAGCCAATGCAGGGGGCTACAGTTTTCGGAGATTTTGAGTTATTACGAAAGTTCGCATACGGAGCAATTTATTGAATTTTATAATCCGAAATCGGAGCAGATTTTGCTTGATGGGTGTCAAGTGAGATATAAGAACAAAAATTACAATTTAAGTGGTATTGTGGCGGCGGAAGGATATTATATTTATTATCCGGATGGTTTTAATTTAACAAAAAATCCGACCAATTTTAACACTTTGGAGATAATTGATGCGGATGGAACGTTAGTAGATTTACTAAAATATCCGAACGGGCAGAGAAAGGGGGCTTCGTATATATTTGTGGGATATGATGGAGCGGGTGAAGAAATTTGGAGAGTGACCTATGCACCGACTCCGGGTGGGCCAAATAATTATCAAGAATTTAAGACTTGTGAAGCGGGAAAAGTGATAAATGAGGCAACGGGAAATTGTGTGAAGGTTACGAGTATAGCAGAAAAGTTTTGCAAGGAAGGGTATTTTTTGAACATTTTGACTGGGCGATGCAATAAAATGAAAACTGTGGAAGAAAAAACTTGTAAAGAGGGGTATGAATTGAATCCAGAAACTAATAGGTGTAGGAAGATTAAGGAAAATACGGGGGCAAACTATAGTTTAGAGCCAGAAACGTATGAAGAAAAATCGTCTTTCGTGGCGTTGTATGCGGTGCTAGGAGTAATGGGGGCAGGTATTTTGTTCTTAATCTGGGAGTTTAGGCAAGAGATCGTGAAGCTTTGGCATAAAGTTTTTCGACGAGCTCGTTAAAGACGGCTTCACGAGTTTGATCGCCGTTTATTTCGATTAGTAGTCCTAGAGATTTGTAATGCTGTAAGACCGGGAGAGTTTTGGTGCGGAATTCGTGAAGGCGATTATGGAAGGTTTCTAGATCTTTATCATCGGTGCGCTCGCCGCGATCGTCTAGGACTTTGGATTCGTTGAAGCGATCTTCTACATCGGCTTCGGAGATATTAAGAATGATGGCGGCCTTGATTTCGTGACCGGCGCCGGCGGCTACGGACATTACTTGATCTTCCTCGCCGCTCCAGCGGCCAATGGAAGATAAGATTAAGGGGTATTTGAACAAATCTGGGCGTTCAAAATACGGGAGGACCCATTCGTAAAAGATATTAGTAGGGATGAGGTTGCCATCTCCGGAAAGATTTTGTCTGGTTTCGGTTTCCATGGCGCGAATAATCATGCCAGACGAAAGGAATTTGGCGCCTAAAAGTTCGGCGAGTTTGACACCTTGGGTGTCTTTGCCGGACATTGGTAGGCCAAAGATATTAATAGAGCCAGTGCCGAGCCATTCTTTGATAGTTTGAATCTTTGCTTCAATTTCCATAATCTTATAATAGCATAAAAATAGCCCCGACGAGAAAATGTCGGGGCGGGATAGATGGTTGTGTAGTTATTCTGAGATAGTAGTGGTGGGAAAACTTTTTTCGAACTCTCGCTTGATTGCCTTGGGCATCAACTTGTCGTTTTGCCACTCGCCGGTTTCGACGGTAAGAACGCCTGCGACTGTGCTCTGGCCATGGGCGGTGCGTTGCATCCTGACTGTGACCTTGCCGTTGTAGAGTGTTCCAGTGTAAGTTTTTCCTCCTTTTGTGATCGTCTTCGCTTGTCTCTGTTTTTTTCGTTGCCTAGTAGCCATGCTAATCCTCCTAAGGTACTTTGGGCTAGTTGCCCAGCTATAAAGTCTCATGAACATAACCAAAAACCTGGTCGTTCTCACGAGCTGTTTTCTATTATAGCACAGAATAAGTATTTTGTAAAGAGGCAGAGGAAATGGTGGTTGATAGAAGTGGGTGGCATATGGGGCTTGGGAAAAATTGGCACTCTTGCATTTTGGGTGCTAATTGATTATAATTATGGTATGGAAATTACCCAAAGGCAAAAAGAAATTCTTTGTCAAATTATAGAGGAATATGCCGAGACGGCTTCGCCGGTAGGCAGCGTGACGCTGGCTAAGCTTTTTGGGGTGTCGCCGGCCACAATCCGGGCGGAAATGGCGCGATTAGAGGCGTTTGGATTAATAGCGCAGCCACATACTTCGGCGGGGCGGGTACCGACAGACGCCGGGTATAGATTTTATGTGAATAATTTGGATGGGGTAAATAACATAGGGCGCGATGAAGCAGAGCGGAGGTCTTTGGAGCGGGGGGCACATGCTTTGGAAGTGCGGGTAAGTTCGCAGTCACGAGCTGATACAGCCATTCGTGGTGCGGTGGATGCTTTGGTGGAACTGACCGGTAATTTAGGACTTGCGACGATTGGTGGGCAGCTATATCTAGCGGGGATCTCTAGGCTATTTACACAGCCAGAATTTGGCGATACGCGGAGAGTGCAGGCGGTGGCAAAGCTACTGGACAATTTGGAGCCGTGGCTAAGGGAGGCGGCGCCGGGTGAGGCTTTGAATATCTTTATTGGGCATGAAAATCCGATTGGTAAAAATTCGGAAGTGTCATTGATTATTTCTAAATTTAGATCACCGTTTTCGGATAGAAGTTATATAGGGGTACTTGGGCCGACGCGCCAGAATTATTCGAGAGTAATGTCGCTAGTAAAATATGCTGGTAATATGTTAGAGGAGATATTATGAAAAAAGAAGTAAAAAACGAGAAAAATAGTGCTGAATTTGAGGCAAAGATTACGGAGCTAACAAATGATTTGCAACGAACGCGAGCGGATTTTGAGAATTTTCGTAAGCAGGTAGAAGTGCAAAAGGAAAATGAACGTAAGACTACGCGACTAGCTACGGTGTATAAAATGTTGCCACTTCTAGATGATTTAGATAGGGCGATTGGGGCATATGTAGAGCTAAAGCCTTTGGAGAAATCTCTGAGCAAGACTTTGGATGGGTTGAAACTTGCGAAGATTGCCTCAGGACAGGGCGTAGAGTTTAATCCAGATTTGCATGATGCGGTGATGGTAGAAGGCGAAGGTGAGAAAGAGGTGATAGCGGAAACTCTAAGACCGGGGTATTATTATGAAGGTGAGGTGTTACGCCCGGCGATGGTAAAAGTAAAGAAAATTTGATTTCATTTTTGAGATTTAAAAGTAAATAAAAATTCTCCGGTTGGCAATACCGGAGAATTGAGTTTTAATCCAGTTCGGGTGGGAGCATGAGTCCCAGTTTGAGGAGGTGGTGCTCCCAGATTTTTTTGCTTATGATAGACACAAGAAATACGAGTGCGCTTACTACTGTCACTGCCCCGGCGCCGATGAGAATAGGCGTGAAAAGGGGCTGTTCGAGTAAGATGTGAACAAGCGTAAGACTCATGGTAGCGACAGCTGTGAGACAGGCGATGACGAAAGAGACACAGGTTACTTTTTTATATGTCCATGCCCTTTGAATCATCGTAGTCTTGGCGGCCTCCTTTTTGGCTTTTTCGGCCTCGTATTCGGCCAGGATGGTATCGTGCGTTGATTGATGATTTTCTTTCATTTCTCTTTGCTCCTTTCGGTAGGGCGTATGCACAAAAAATATAGACATACGAACTGGATTTTAAAGTGCAAACACCTAGAATATAGACGTAATTTAATTATATCATACTTTATATAAAAAGTCAATGCTAAACTTGGCATTTAGGGGGATTGGTGATAAAATGATAGAGTAATAAGCAGAAAAGGACTATTATGGCTGAATATAAGTTAACTTTAGAAAAACGAGAAGCAACTGGTAAGAAATTGAAAGATTTGAGAACAAAAGGCTTAATTCCTTCGGTGGTGTATGGTGGGAAGGAGCCAGTGCTTTTGGCATCTGAATATGTAGCAACGGAAAAAGTATTAGAGAAGGCAGGCTATCATTCTCCAATTGATCTAGATATGGCTGGCAAGAAGCACTTGGCGATTGTGAAAAACGTAGCAATTGATCCGGTGTCTCGTAAGATTATGAACGTGGAATTTCAGGCGATTTCGGCACGAGAAGTGGTGGAAGCTACTACGCCGGTAGTAATTGTGAATTTTGAAGCGAGCGAAGCTTCTAAGACTTATCATTTTGCTTTGACTCAAGCGATTGAAGAGTTGGACGTAAAGGCGAAACCAGCAGATTTGCCAAAAGAATTAGAAATTGATGCTTCTGGTATGAAAGAGGTGGATGACAAGATTGTGATTTCTGATATTGTGTTGCCTAAGGGTGTGGAATTGGCAGATAAGGAATTGGATCCAGAGCAGGTAGTGGCATCGCTATACGATCCGGCGGCGGAAGCTGAAAAGCGCGAAGCAGAGGCAGGAGAGCCAGCAGTAGAAGCGGCTGATGTGCCAGCGGATAATGGTAAGAAGCCAGAAGAAGCTGAAGAGTCTGCACAAGAATAAATTAAAAAATAACCCCACTAGGGGTTATTTTTTAAGGCTTCTGTATTGACGATCAATCTATCTAGGAAGGCTTGGCGGGCGGCACCTGTATTTTCATTGTTGCCTTTCCAGGCGTAGAGAGCGGGATCTTGCAGGGCACGAGCGAAAGAAAATGTAACAGGCCAAGGGAAAGGACCGTTTTTCTCTACTTCGGCGAGATTGTTGGTGGCCTGTTCGACGGTTTGGCCGCCAGATAGAAATACTACACCGGCGAGTTCGGCTGGAATATGATTTTTGAGAACCTCAGCAGTTTTTGCTCCGACTTCTTCTGGAGTGGACGGGGTTTCGTAGTTTTTGCCGGCGAGAACCATGTTGACTTTTAGGATGCAAGCGCGTAAATTTACTCCGAAATCGGAGAGCTTTTTAAATAATTCGTCTAAGATTTTGCCGGTGATCTCGGCATTTTGATCTATGGAATAATAACCATCGTAGACTACTTCTGGCTCAACGATTGGCACGAGGCCGGCGGATTGGCATTTTTTGGCGTATTCGGCGAGGATGCGGCAGTTTTCTTCGATGGCATGGGTGGTGGGCGTAAGGATAGCGCCAGTGGTAGAGAGACGGATTTCGAAAGCGGCGCGCCATTTGGCGAAGCGTAATCCCATCATGTAATATTCCTTGAGACGTTCGTCTAAGCCATTTAGGCCTTTGGTATAAGTTTCTAGGGAATTGTCGAACTTGGCGAGACCTTGGTCTACTTTGATACCGGGGATAATGCGGCGGCTAGTGAGAAAATCTACGTAATTTTGACCATTATCGGCGAGCTGGCGAGCGGTTTCGTCGAAGAGGATAATACCGTTGACGTATTTTTCTAAATCTTTGGTGGTGAAGAAGATGTTGCGGTAGTCGCGACGATTTTCGTAGGTATCGGGGATGTCTAGTTTGGCGAATTTCTTTTTGATGGAGCCACCAGATTCGTCGGCGGCTAAAATACCTTTTGGTTTTAGCACTAGATTGGCGGCGATAAGTTCTAAATTTTCTTTGGGTGAAGTATTTTTGGCGATTTCTTGCAGTTCGGCAAGGGGTAAGACGGCGTTAAGCTTAGAGTTTTCAATATTAATGCGAGCTAGAGTAAGGCTATCTTCTACGGAATTGCCAAGGATGAAACCACCTAAAATAGTGGCAGCAGCAATAGAGTAAACTGAAAGATGAGTAAGAATATCTATGCGGTCTACCGAGATGGTTTCGGAGAGATTTTGGTAGGAAAGGGTGGTTTCGGAGATATGGACGAGCTTTTCAGGGTTAATTTCGGCTGAAGAGAGCGCGTCTTTTTCCTCCGATTTTTCCTTGTTTTCTTCCAAAAAGATTAAATCGGCGCGAGGGATGAGATCGTTTAGATTAGGGTTTTCGAAATTGCGAATATAGAGAACGAGTTTGGTGTTTTGCGAAATATCTAGGTAAGCGTGAATTTTGGCAGCGGCATCGGTGGTGAGCTCGGCAGAGCGGTCTACGTAGAGGTAATCTACTGGTTCGGCGGGTGGGGTAAAATCGGTAGTTTTGTATTTGCTCGGTACAAAATAACTGGTTTTGCTATCGGCGATAAGGATGTAGCGGTAAGTTTCGGCGGGATCGGTGGAGGTGAATTCGTTGTTTTCTAGGCGGAGGTCGGAACCAGAAATAGTGGTAGGTAAGCCCATTTTTTGTAGGACTTCCATGGAGATGGCGGCGCCACCGAGGCTGGAATTGCGATTGAAAAAGTGATGCTCACTAGTATTGAAACTGATATCTAGCCACTGGGTGTGGTTGCGATCGGTTTCTAGGTGCTCGCTGCGACTGTCTATATTGAGATAGACGTCTTTCAAGACATTTCCCACCACTAAGATATTCATAAGTGTATTATAACATAAAAATATAGTTGTGAGCTAGCGGGCGAGACAACGAATAGACCACCCGAGATATCTATTACCGCTGAGTGCCGAGTAGATACGGGGGCTATTAAAGACCAGGCTCAAAGTATATGCATCATTATTGGCCGCACTAGACCAGTAGTAGCCGGCGGCGCCGCCGGAATTGCCCAGGGTACCGCTATCAAGACTGCCAGACCGCACAAACCACAAAGGGGAAACCCTGATAGTATTAAAACCGCTCGCTTTGTAGCCTACATTGCCCGACCCGGCTATATTATTAGTAATATTATAGTCGTAAAGTAGCCTACCAAACTCGTTATGGCTATTGTCTACAATATCAGCGTATGGTAATCTCCATCCTTTAGGACAAATAGAATTAGGGGCGATAGCTCCATCAGCACTTATATTGGTAGAGTTATTAGAAGCTATAGCTGCAGTCCAGTTATAGTAATTACCTGCGTGGTAGTGTTTGCATTCTCCTTCCGTATGGCCTACAGATGTACAATCAGATAGTGAAGTGTATTTTATGTCATCTGATGTAGAGT
>CAMKRV010000019.1 GCA_946415265.1 uncultured Candidatus Saccharibacteria bacterium
GTAGAAGAAATCTATTCTACTACTCATTAAAGATTGTTTTGCTTTGTGGCCCATCATTTAACCTCACTTATATATATGATTACTACTAATCCCCCATGTGGTGCCACTATATTAATGGGGATTAACAAAAATGGCACCGCAAGGGGTGCAATAACAAGTTATTTATACCAGCATAGAGCCCATACAAAACTTGGTCCTTACGGCGCCGTTTTATTTTATATGAACCCTATTATGGTATAAAAATGCGCTGGCTTATTAAATAAATTGTTATTGCACTTTTAGTATAGCACAATTATTTTGCTTTGTGTGAAAATTGCTTATTTCCAAAAAGCTTTGTGAGGGAGGCGGACGTCTATATACTGGAATTCAGTAATTCCCTGGCCCGATAGATAGCGAAGCATGCGGTCGGCATCCTCTACTGATACAGCGGTGGGGCGATCTATAAACATTTTTATGTAACCACTGTAACCATCGAGGTAGAAATCTATTTCACGGACAGCGCCGGCCGGTAATACTGCTCTAGTTGGTTGATAGCCAAGTGCACGAAAATCTACTTCGGCCTGGCCGATATAATCTTTCATGCGACTAGTGATTTTGCCACTGGTGGCGGCAGCATCTTCGTCTACCACTTCAATAGTAGGCTGATAGGTGGGTTCTGGTTCTTCTACTATAGGCTGTTCTTCCCTACCCCGGATAAAAGCAAAATATACTACCGCTAGAATAGCCACTAAAATAATAAAACCAAAACTCACGAAGAAGACGCGTAGATGACTTTTGCGTTTGTCTTTCTGGCGAGCAAGTTCGCGTTCGTTGGCGGTCTCGAGTTTTTCCCTTTGTTCGCCGATGGTGCGGCCAGCACGCAAAGTAGAGTGGCGGTTTATGCTACGACGAGTTGGCCGCAAAGTAACTTCGGGACGGGTCCTGCCGGCTTCTTCCCCCAAAAAATTGCGTTGCAATTGTTCTGGGGGTCCCCCTTCAGCCGTCACCCGTCCCGATTTATTTTTCTTTAGAATACCCACCACAAACTCCTTTACGCTTCTTCCAAAATTATTTCGGCTAGGCGCTTGGCTGCGTCAGAACGAGCTTCTTTGGCGAGGCAATCGGCCATATCGGCGCGGAGACGTGGGGATTTAACTAGGTGACGAATTTCTTCCAATAATTTATTAGGGTCAGCCATCATGTCGGCATCTTTGATGACTAGGGCGGCTTTAGCTTGCTCTAATCTCTCGGCATTTTTTACCTGGTGACCGCCGGGCAAACGCTCGAATGGTACTAAAATGGTAGCTTTTTTAAGGGAAGCCATCTCGGCGATGGTGGTAGCGCCGGCGCGGGAAACCACTACATCGGCAGCGCCCATTAGTTCATTCATGGTGGTATTGAATTCCCACATACGAAAATTGGATTCTAGGCTAGCTTTTTCCCAGTTTTCGTATTTTTTGAGATCGACCATATTTTCGTAATGTTTACGGCCAGCGACCAAGCCCACAGAAGTAAATTTTAATAATTCTGGTAAGATTTGGCGAGTGGCTTCGTTGAGATTTTCGGAACCTTGGGAGCCGCCAGTAATTACCACTAAAGGTTTTTCGGCATTGAAAGAAAAGGCTTTTTTGAGCGAAAGCTGCTTGGCGGGACTGACCGGCTTGAATTCTGAACCAACTGGTATACCAGTCCAAACGTAGTTAGGGTGTTTTTCTAAAATATCTTCGGTGAGCGGCATACCAAAAGCGACTTTTTTGGCCTTGCGCATAAGTAAGCGATTAGCTAGGCCTGCTACTACATCGGATTCGTGGATAATGTAAGGGATACGGAAAAGGCGTGCAATCAGGCCAACCGGCAAACAAACATAGCCGCCTTTGAGAAAAATAATATCAGGACGGGAAGATTTTTTAATGAGCCGGAAAAATGCAGTAAAAATACCAAAAACAAAACCAAAGAAGCCAATAATATTGCCAAAGATTAAATCTTTTAGCGTGATATCTAGATGTACGAAATAATCTTTAAAAGACCAGCCCGAATAACGATGAAATTTCCCTGCCGGGATGCGGCGCACGCGAATGTATGGGCCCTTGCCGCGGTGTTCGGATTTGTTTTCTTCGCCCCAAGAAACACCGATTTCGGTGGTGAGTTTGGTGACGTTTTTATAATATTTGAAATCAGTCCAAAATTCTACACCTGTACGGGGTTTTTGACTGAGAATTTCACGAACTACGGCGACCGCTGGAGTGATGTGCCCCCCGGACCCCCCGCCGACTACTAATATCTTCATTTCTAGTTACCTCTCTACTAGTATAACATGAAAGTTGACAAACTTCACCAATAGCAAAAGCAATAAAGATCATGCTGGTGCCACCATATGAAAGAAGCGGTAGGGTGATACCAGTAACCGGCACGAGACTGGTCATTGCCATGATATTAACTACTACCTGTGCTAAAGTCCAAGAGAAAACACCAATGACAAGTAGGCGATTGTCAAAATCGGCAGTGCCTTCGGCGACTTTGAGCATGCGAAGCAGTATGACGCCAAAAATAGCGATAATAATAAATAGCCCGATGAAACCAAAAGTTTCGCCCATGATGGCAAAAACGGAGTCGTTGATAGATTCTGGCAAATAGCCGGTAGCCTGAACAGAATTTCCTACTCCCACACCGAACATACCGCCAGTACCAATAGCTAACATGGCGTTTTCTACGTGGTAGGTAGAGTCGGTACTTTCTCCACCAGTGAGAGTAGTGAGCCAAGCATCTACACGTTGCATACGGTGAGAAGACGTAATGACAGAACCAACTGCTACAGCCAACACTACGGCTAGCATAATGAGATATTGCCGAGCTGGTACGCCAGAAATAAGTAGCGTGCCAAAAATGATAGCGATAAGGGCTACGCCGGTACCGAGATCACCCTGGGCAATCACAACAAGAAACAGCGATAGGCCACAGACGATAAGTAGCGGTAGCCAAAATTCACGCCATTTGCCAATTACGCCCTCTTCCCTCTTGCGAGAAAGAAAATCTGCCAGATATATCACCATGGCAAGCTTTAAAAGTTCTGCTGGCTGAAAACTGAGCCCACCGAAATTGAACCAACGGCATTCGCCAAGCTCACATTTGACGAGTGATGAATGCATCATAGCTAAAATCCAAAGCAAACCGGATAGAATTAATGAAATGATCATCAGAGGTTTAGCAAATTTCTTGACGTATTTGTATGGGATCCATTTGAAAGCGGCAAAAAAAGCCAAAAGCGAAAGACCAACAGAACGAAGCTGCCCGATAAAGAAGAAGTTTGGATCATAATCTGTACCGTAGGTATTATTTAAAACGTTGGCGCGCATAGGACCGATAGCGTAAATTACAATGAGACCAAGCGCCATTAATCCTAACGTGGCAAATACAATTACGAGATCGGATTTATGTTTTCTGATGGTGGGCATTAAATAGCGCCTCCGGTAGCCGCGATAAATACACCCAAAATAGCGCAGACGCCAGCTACAATCCAAAAGCGCATCACGATTTTAGCCTCGCCCCAGCCTAGAGCCTCTAGGTGGTGATGGAGTGGCGCAGAGATAAAGATTTTCTTATGAAAGACTTTTTTGGAGAAAAGCTGAATTAAGCTAGAGCCAGCCTCTACTACGAAAGGCAAACCGATAATCGGCAAAAGAAGAAATGAATTTGTCATCATAGATACAACGCCAAGACCTGCGCCCAAAGCAAAAGAGCCGGTATCCCCCATCATGAAACGGGCTGGTGGAACATTGAACCAAATATAGCTAAGTAACCACCCCACTACCGTAAGACAAAAGCCAAAGAGCATAATATTACCCTGGAAAAGCGCAATAACGCCATAAGCGCCGTAGGCCATCATAGCAAGTCCGCCAGAGAGACCGTCTAAGCCATCTGAAATATTGACCGCGTTGGAAGTGGCCACCACGGCAAAAGCGAAAATTAGCATTACCCATACGGCGCCGATTTGGAAATCGCCCACAAATGGTACTAAAATATCCGTCCAGCCGAGTTTAAAAGTGAAAAACCATCCAAGCGCAAGCCCAACAGCCGAAATCAGGAAGAACTTTACTGGGCCGCGCAACCCTGCCGCACCTTTGCCGGAGCCAAAAACATTAATCAAATCATCGATCATGCCAACCGCAGCACCACCCAGGAAACCGGCTAACGGCAACCAAGTTTGACCACGATCCAAATTAAAAATACAGGTAACCGCCGTGACTGCAACTATACCAATAAGCCCCGCCATGGTCGGAAAAACACGTTGAAACTTGTGTGCATGGAGCTTGGTCATGATTGGCAATTCCTTGCCATCAACGGTGGTTTGTTTTTGCTTTTTCCAGAATTTATATTTGTAAGCAAAGTGGGTATAAATTGGCGTCAAAAGCATGGCGAAAAAGAATCCCGCTACTGCCAGTAATAATCCGTAAAATACTTCGTTATCTATTTGGTTCATAAAACATTATGCCTTTGGTGGTATCTTTAAATAATTAATCGCGTAATTTGATATTTTATCAAACAAATTCATCGCATCGCCACTTTCGATGCTTTGACCCTCTCCCCACATTTTAACCATTATCACGTATTTTGGCAACTCCCCCTCCGGACCGACAAAGCCAATATAGGAGCCAATAAGTTCGGCAAAAGTATCGTCATAGGCACCGTTTCGTACCACCTGAGCCGTACCAGATTTGCCACCTATGGCGTAGCCTGGTTTATCTATACCACCACGTACTTTATAATTACGGTTATAAATAAGCATATCACGCATAGCGGCACTGGTTTCATCGGAAAGAATTTTATCTTCTATGGCTTCGGTGTGGGGTTTTTCGACTAATTCCCCGTTTTCCATGGTGCCTTTTACGATAAATGGCGTGCGATAATAGCCACCGTTAACGACTGCTGAAAAAGCCGTAGCCGTCTGAATCATGGTGATACCAAGATTCTGACCAAAGGTCATATTGGCATAGACCGAATCACGCCCCCAACCCTCGTTGGGGTCTGGGATGAAACCTTCGGCTTCGATAAGTTCAATGCCGCTAATTTGACCTAGACGAAACTTATTGTAATAGTAATCGTAAAGTTTTTCACGGCCCTGCTGGGTAATTTCGCTAGCACTCCCGCCAAGCAACCTGAGAGCCTGAATCGATCCAGTATTAAGCGACCAATAAAGGGCGGTTTTCATGTTGATGGTGCCGTAAATCGAGGCGCGTTGTTCGGCGTTTTGGATTTTCCAACCGTCTACCGTAGTATAGCCTTCGTTAAAATAGGTAGTATCGGCAGTCATGGCGCCTTCGTTAAGGGCGGCCGAAAAAGCAAAGCTTTTACAAATAGAAGCCGGTTCGTATGGCACCTCGGTGGTGTAATTAATATAGGCCGATGCATCTTTGACATTGCCATAATCGCTAGGATTATAATTTGGCAAATTCGCCATAGTGAGGACCTCACCAGTATTTGGATCCATAATAAGTACAGACGCATTGGTGGCGGCAGTATTATTAATGGCGTCTACGGCGATTTCTTCTACACCTTTTTGCAAACCGCGATCTACGGATAATACCACATTTTTACCATCTTCTGCAGGGATTTTAACGTTATCTTTACCAATGGAGAGAGCCACCTTGTTGACATCGGCGGTAGCCTTAAGCAAACCATCTTTGCCAGATAGTGCATCGTTGAGTGAACCTTCTACGCCATACTGACCAAGACCATCCGCGTTAACAAAGCCAAGCAAGCCAGAAGCTAAATCGCCTTCTGGGTAAACGCGTTGGTTGTTTTTCTTAAACCAAACTGCGCCAAGATTTTCTGCCGCAATTTTATCGGCGGCCTCGCGCGGTACGTTCTTAGCAACAATAGAATAGCGCAAACCTTCAGTATTATATATATCGTCTATATTCACTGCAATATAATCCTTGGCATAGGTTTCTAAGGCGTGTTTAATTCCCTCTTTTTCTGTAACGGCTGGGTCGATAATGATTTGGTAGGTGGTTTGGTTGAGCGCTACCGCTACCGGCTCGTCTTCGTCCATCATATAAATTTCGCCACGTTTAGCCGTAATAGTCTCTAGCAAAGTGTGAGCCTCATCGGCTTTAGCTACCCAAGCATTATGCTCAACAATTTGAATAAAAAATAGCCGTAGCAAAATAATACCTAAGGCTATCAAAACGACATTTTTCAAAATTTTAATCCGGTGAGACGTAGAAGCAGCCGGATTGGTCACCAAATGTTGGTAATTAGTCCGCGACATACCCCGTAACCGTGGCATCTTCCATAGCCGCAGCAACGGTGCTGTTTTTCGCCGTAGCAACAGAGTTCAGACGCGCTTTTTCTACTGCAAGATCATCTTTTTTGGCGTTCATTTCAGTAATTTCATCTTCAACTTTAGAGATTTCGTAATCAAAACTGGTAGCCTTAGTGCTTTCGGCTACGTAAATAAGTCCAAAAATGAGGGTAAGCATGCTAACTATCACAATTTGAGAAATTGAGCCTAGGCTCCTTTTGGTGTGACGAACGGTATTGTGATTACGGGCAAAACTGTTTCCTGCATTTCGCCTAGTTGTATATGTTTGATGCATTTTTCCTCGCTGATGTTTGTTTTTGTTTTATTTTCTAACTCTTTAACCTTATCTTAGTCCGGGAACTTCTTAGCCAGGCAGAGCTATAAGTAACCTGGTAAGAGTTCCCGGGAAGGTCATACACTTCACACTCTCTGTGAAACTCTATTTTGGCGGGCTTTTATCGCCCATAGCGCTAATCACGGAATCCGGGTAGAGGTTAAGCACTCTACCCGGGAAGGGAGACTAGCGGAAATTTACCTTAACTTTTTGAGTGCGAGATTTGTTCGCGACGATGATTTGTTTTGGCATGTTGCCTCCTTTTTTATGTTTTTATTTTTATCAATTCCGCTGAGCTATTCGCAACTTGGCACTTCTAGCTCGCGGGTTGATAACCAACTCCTGATTTTCCGCAACGATTGGCTTTCTGGTAATAATTTTTAGTTCGGACTCTTCGCCAAAGCTGGAAGCTTCTTTGAAATAATCTTTTACCAATCTATCCTCTAGACTATGAAAAGTGATAATACCTAAGCGACCATTTTTGTTGAGTAGCTTAGGTAAAAGCGGTAAGGTTTTTTCGATTTCGCCGAGTTCGTCATTGACGGCGATACGAATAGCCTGGAACACTCTAGCTGCGGGATGAGTCTTGCTATACCTAGATTTACCGAGGATAATATCGGCGAGTTCTTTGGTAGTTTTTACCGGACGGTGATGGACGATTTCGCGAGCAAGCATTTTAGCGCGGCCTGGCTTTTCCTCGCCAAATTTGACGAAAATTTCAGCCAATTCCCTTTCGCTATAATGATTCACGATTTCATCCGCCGTGAGGGATTGATTTTGATCCATCCGCATGTCGAGCGGGCCATCATGTTTAAACGAAAAACCTCTCTCTTCCATGTCTATTTGCGGAGAAGAAACTCCAAAATCTGCCAGTATCATATCAAAAGTTTCTCCACACTCGGTAAGCTGTAGCACCGCACTGTAAAAATCCGTATGTTTTAGGGTGATTTCATGTGGAAATTTGCGCTTTAAATAATTAATAGCAAATTCATCACGATCAACCAAAACAGAACCTTTAAATTGCTGTGTTACATCCAAAATTTCGCTAGCGTGCCCACCGTAGCCCGCGGTTAAATCCAAATATGTTTCGCCCGGCTGCGGATGAAGTCCCGCTAGAACTTCTGATAGCAATACAGGTATATGTAGTTTCTCCATGTATCTATTATACATTGTTTGAGATCGTTCAACTAGAAACTTCGGCGGTTTTGTTTTTGTTCGATTTTTATTTATTTCACAATATATCCACCACAATTTGATTTACGCGAAGCAAATCATAGATTATGGCCGTTGAGAGACTTATTGTGTTATGGTTTTGCAACCAATTATAGAGTTTTATTGGGAGGTGTGTTTTAAGGAAAGAGCGCACGATTTTGGTTTCGCATCTCGCTATCATTTAATGCGCGCCAAAACTCCTAGTTGGTCGATCTCAAACTTTTTTAATGTACGACTTTTTGTTTAGCGTTTTTGTTTATTTATTCGCTGATTTAAGTTTATGATAATTTTCAACAAAATGCAAGAGCTTTTTTGGACTTTTTTTATTTTGGGAGTTTTTCACAAATGTGGAAAACTCCCCTGTTAATTTCCCGAACAAAGATGGTTGAAATTTTGTATTTTTGTGGCGTAATAACCGAACAATTCCCTGTTCTATGGCTTGGCTTTCTCTGTTATATTCTGTTATGCTTGACTTTTTAGCTTAAGTATGATATAATTAAGTTGTGGTGGGGATTTTGTGACCCTAATCGCTTCTGGCGATTATTTTTTATATGGTATAATGTAGGAAATAAGTGGAGATAATACATGGAAAATACCGATCCTATAAAGGAAAGTAATGCGACCGAACCGTTTGATGTCTTTCTCTGGGCGAACGAGATTGATGAAGTAAAAAACAACGTTTCGGCGGAGCTATTTTTATTTAACAAAAATTACACACCGTACAAGATTAAATATTCAGATAAACTGACCGGTGCAGTGAAATCGATGTTTATGCAAGAAGCGGTGCATTATATTATAGAGGAAGCGGACAAAGGCCTAGAGGTACGCGACTACGAAAAGGCAGATGGCGAGGGAAAAGTAATTTACCGCACTTCCCTTTCCAAGGTTGGCCGCGCTGAAACTTTAATCCACCTGATTGAAAATGAGTATAAAGATATAGATTATTTCTCGGAAAACGAGTATGATTTTAAGAAGGTCAAGGGCATTATTGCGAAGTTTACTTACCCGGGCGAAGACGGGATGAAGACTTTCTATATTGCGAAGATTTTGCCGGCTTCGGCAGCGCTGAAGGGGGCGACATCTTGGGAGATTAACGGCGAGAGCTTTGAGCCGTTTTCTGCCGAGATTGCACTCAAGATGCCAGAAGATAACCAGGTGGCAATAGTGGATGGCACGATTATTGTGTTTAACCAAGCTAAGTTTGAGAATTTGTTTCAATACGATTATAAATCGCAGGTGATTGCCGAGGCAAAGGCAAAAGAGTTAACCGAAAAATACAAACTATCTTTTGCAGAAGGGTTGACTCTAGATGTACTGTTAGCAGATAAAAAGCCAATCCTTAAAAAAGTCCAGGCGATGGATATTGCTGAAGAAATGCCGCAAGATAAACTGCTAGACTATGCGGACGAAATGCAACTAGAGTTAATGACAGACGACGATGGCTCGATTATTATCATGGACGATAAAGATTTGACGATGTTTGTAAATTTACTAAACGAAGATTATTATGTATCGCCGGTAAATGGCAAGCGATATGAAATTAAATCTAAAAAATTGCTCGGCGAGCCAGATGGTGAGCCACCGAGAGGATAAAACCCATTAGGCTATCTAGCAATTAAAACTACCTTTTCGGACTCGCTTGCTTCGGCCCGTCGTTACGGGCGAAGCTTCGCTCATTCCGCTCCTCGTTAGTCGCGTACGGTCCTTAAAGGTAGTTTTTAATTGCCTTATAGTTCGAAGTAGCTATTTTCTATAAAGTTGGATTCGCCGAGGGTTTCGAAAGTCTTTTTTAAGTCTTCCTTGGCGGCAGCTACGGAATCTTCGGCGGCGAGGTTGGATTCTATCTTAGCGTAGTAACCATTTTTACCGTCTATTTTATCTAAGTAAATATAGGTACCTTCGCCCATTTTTAACTCTTGGCGGCGACGCGATACTTCTCCAGCCGGTTTAAAGCCAAGTTGCAGAATAATATTGACGGTGTTCTCGTAATCTTTGATGCTGGTTTCTTCTATTACATCTACGCCAGAATCTTCGATATGGCGGCGAAGAATGAGCGAATATTTGGGCGGCTTATCCACGGCTTTCATTTCGGTGCGCATTACTAGGCGCGGTAAATTCATTCCCTGTTTGTAGCCACGCGGCACATAGACACGATCGTGCTGCCAATAGATACTCGAGAAATCTAAATCAATATCAGAAAGCTTTTCTTCAAACTTATCACGGCTGGTAAGTTTACATTTCAAGATTACCTTTTTCATAGGCTAATTATAACACATTCTGTTTGGGGAATTTTAGTGTGGGTGAAAAATTGGAAAATTTAAAATTTTATACATTCTGTTATTGCTAAAAATAAGCAAAGCGAAATAAATTTTAAGCCTAGGCGATTTGTGATAAAATTGTTGTTCGCGCGGCAAAATATTTTTGTGCGGGTGGGGGTTGAAATTATGAATAGAGTGTGCATATACTATAGGCGGGTTGGCTTCGGAGTTTAATGGGCTAGAGTTCACAAGCTTAGAAATGTATTTAGGTTTGCGGTTGTGTGAGGGTCCATTAAACGGTTATTCTAGGCAGACTAGGATTCTAGGAAGGAGATAATTAAATGACCATACAGATTAATCTGCTATGTATCATCTTTTCCGGACGGAAACGCCGAAGTAAAAAATCTAGTTAGCTACAAAGCTAACTAGACAACCCAAAACTTAGAGAAGTCGTCCTAGAAGGCTTCTCTTTTATGCTTTGATTGTATCACGAAATTATCTCTATGTCTACAATGCGAGCCTCGGCAGATTTTACACCGTTGAAATCATTCTCCATTAGTTTAATCAGTGGCACTATTTTATCTTCCGAGGTAAGACTTAGCCACTGCTCTGGAGCGTAGAAAGCAACCAACTTCAAATTGTTCCCCTTTTTATCTCTAATATCTAGGCGGAGATGATTTTGTTCGGCGCCCATGTGAGAAATATCAACGATATCTACTTCTGGCAAGCGGAAAATCGGCTCTTCGTTCCCTGCACCGAAAGGCTCTAGGGATTTTAGTTCTTCTAGAAATTGCAGAGATAAATCAGAAAGGTTCGCGACATCTAGATCGGCTCGCTGCTTGAGATATTTTGTTTGATCCACTAGATGCAAGCTTTTATAATATTCATTGATTTTCTCGCGAAATGCATAGAGCTGCTTGCTATCCACCCGCACACCAGCGGCGCCAGCGTGGCCACCACCGCCAATGATGGAATCCTTGGCATAGTCTAGAGCTTTGGCCAAGCTAAAATCACCAAAGCTACGGCCAGAGCCCTTAAAGACGCCATTTTCCACCTCTGACAGTACAAAAGCTGGACGCTGATATTCTTCTACTAAACGGCCGGCAATAATCCCTAGGATGCCTTCGTGCCAAGAGCCAGTCTCTATAATTACTGGATTATCCGAAACGCCGCGGGTAGAAATTTCTTTGATAGCGGCCTGCTGTTCAGTTTTGCGTTTTTTATTGAGGTCTTCTAGCTGTTCGGCGAGAGCGGCGGCATCGGTAGGAGAAGCGGCACGAAGTAAATCTAGTGAAAGATGAGCAGACTTCAGCCGGCCGGCGGCGTTTAACCGTGGGCCAATCTGAAAGCCGATGCTTTCGGCAGTTAAATTTTTTACTCGGGCACGAGACATTAATTCTTTTAGGCCAGCGCGGCGAGTTTTTTCTAAAACCTTGATGCCGTAATAACCAAGAATACGGTTTTCGCCAGTAAGAAGCATATTGTCACAAATGGTGCCGATTAACACTAAATCTAGCAGCCACTTCTCTTGGCCGGCCGGGATGAGACTTTTTTGCACTAAGCCTTGCGCCACCTTAAAGGCCACGCCTACACCGGCAAGGTCCCTCAGGCCATTTACAGCGGCAAAATCTGGGCGCTTAGGATTTACTATGGCTAGAGCTGCCGGTAGTTCATCACTACATTCGTGATGATCCGTGACAATGGTGTCTATATTTAAGGTATTTAGCTCGTCTATAATGGCGTGGTTGCGTGAGCCGCAGTCTACCGTAATTACCAGTTTGGTCCCCTGTTTTTTGGCGCGAGTAATTAGGCGCGGGCTCATACCGTAACCATCCGCAAAACGGTCTGGCAACATAATATCTATATTTTCAGGATTGGCGCCGGCCAGGGTAAGCGCATCCGCCATTACGGTACTAGCGGTGACGCCATCTACATCGTAATCACCATAGATTAGAATCTTCTCGTTCTCTGCTATAGCCTGATTAATTCTGTCTGCCGCCTTATCTAAATCCGGCAAAATGAATGGGTCAGTAAGATTTTCGTATCTAGGGGCTAAAAAACTACGGTCTAGCCCACGCGCTTCTAGTAAGCGTTCAAATAATTTACTCATTTTAGCCTATGGTTTTGCTCGGTTTGCTGCCCTTTTGGCTTTTAATGACAATACTTTGGAGTTCTTTTAAGATTGGGAATTGTTTGTTGGTTTGGTAGATTTTGGTTTTACCCTTTTTAGTAACGATAAGGAACTTACCTTCGGCCATGCGGTTTAATTCTCTTTGGATATTGCCCGGATCCTCCTTGATGAGCTTAGCCAAACCACGAACGTGGGTCTTAAAGTCTGGATATTTAGCAAAAACCACGATAATTTTGCGGCGCACCCGAGAAGTGACAAATATATCTAACATATTACCTCGCTTAATCTCTCACTATTATAGCACGTAAAGTGTAAAAAATACAACAATTCAGCAATGTGATCTAATAATACCTTCAGGACCGCGCCTGATGTTATAATTATATATATGTTTTATGAGGTGATACCAGGGAAAGTGTTTGGTAAGGCTAGTGGTGTGCTAACCTATGAATCTGATAATTCCCTGGCGCCGGGGCAGATTGTAGTGGTGCCGCTAGGGCGAGGTAAGGTGGTGGGCGTGGTCATTAAAAAAGTTGCGCAGCCGAATTTTGCTACAAAAAAGATCTTGCAAGTTTTGTATTCAAAGCCGCTGCCAATGCACTTAGTAACAACGGCGCAATTTGTAGCCGACTACTACCAGGTACCATTAGCTAGCACTCTAGGCTTGATACTGCCAAACGGGGTAGATAAGAGACGGCGAAAAACCGAACAAATGTTCGGGAACATAGCAAAAACCGAACAGGCCGCTGCTAATGCGGAAATCCCGCTTAACCAGGCCCAGAAAAATGCGCTAGAAGCCCTAAAAAAGGCTCCGGGAGCCACGAAACTACTACATGGCGTGACCGGAAGCGGTAAAACCAATATATACCTTAAAATGGCTAAAAATGCCCTTTTAGCGCAAAAATCTACTATACTTTTGGTACCAGAAATAGCATTAACGGGGCAACTTGTTCGGGTTTTTACGGAATATTTTGGCGATAAAGTAGCATTACTGCACTCTAAACAAACTGAGGCCGAGCGGCATCTGATTTTTAATTCTCTCTTAGAAACAGATGAGCCTAGAATAGTGATTGGACCGAGATCTGCCCTGTTTGCGCCGGTGACGCATCTGGGTTTGATTATCGTAGATGAGGCGCATGAGGGGACTTATTATCAAGAGAACGCGCCAAAATACTCGGCGATACGGGTAGCAAGCTATATGGCTGGAAAGCTAGGAATTGACCTGATTTTGGGGTCGGCTACCCCTACGGTGGAAGATTATTACTTGGCAAAGAAAAAAGGAGCCTTGGTAACGCTAAGAGAAAAGGCCAAAACTACTGCGGTGAAACCAGAAATTAAGATTATAGATCTAAAAAACAGAGATAATTTTAGCAAAAACCGATATTTTTCTAATGCCCTGCTAGCGGCGATAAAAAAGAACCTAGAACAAGGGCGGCAGACGTTGATTTTTCATAACCGCAGGGGGTCCGCACCACTGACAATCTGCGAGGATTGTGGCGAAGAAATGCTGTGTCCAAACTGTTTTTTGCCTTTAACCTTGCACGCTGATAGCTACGAGCTGGTGTGCCACACTTGCGGGCATACTGAGCGAGTACCACTAAATTGCCCCAAATGCGGTGCGCCGGGGATAATCCATAAAGGGTTTGGTACTAAACTATTAGAGAGTGAGCTAAAAAAGCTCTTCCCTAGTGCGCGAGTACAGAGGTTTGATGCGGACAACAAGAAAAATGAGGGGCTAGACGCCGCGTATGAAGGGGTGCGTGACGGGAAAGTGGATATACTAGTAGGGACACAGACCCTAGCAAAAGGACTAGATTTGCCACGATTGGCCGCTGTAGGAGTGGCGCAGGCCGATGCTGGGCTGGCCTTACCAGATTATATGGCGGAAGAGCGGACTTTCCAGCTACTGACTCAGGTAATTGGCCGGGTGGGACGAGGACACTTGACAGAGGCAGAGGTGTATATCCAAACATTTCGACCGGAAAGCCCGGTGATAAATCTGGCTGCGGCGGAAGATTATGAAGGGTTTTATGATTATACAGTGAAAAAGCGGCGCCAGGCTGGGTTTCCGCCGTTTATGTTTGTAGCGAAGCTAGAAATTACGATGAAAACAGAGGCGACAGTGCTAAAGAAAGTACGTGCGACGGTGGTAAGCCTTACCCGAGATAAGCGACTACTGGTTTCCCCGCCAATGCCGGCGTTTCACGAGCATACTAGCCGGGGCTATACCTGGCAGATTATCGTGCGAGCTAAATCTCGTAAAGTGCTGATAGAGACGTGTAAAGATTTAGACCCTAATTTCCGCGTAACCTTTGACCCGGTGGGGCTGTTATAAATTGACTTTTAGATAAAAATGCATGCAGTTTATGTATGATCTAAAGAGGTAAATTCATCAGCGGGCGAGGCAGCGGATAGACAAACCAGCCATTTTTTGTAAACTTTTATCGGCTAAATTGACTCTATCCGTGTAAAGATGCAAAAAGTAGGCTGAAGAGTGATCAAGAGTGTTGGACCAGTAGTAACCGCCCCTATATAGCGTTCCAGCGTTTATGCCACCGGGTAGTACGAAATATAGAGGTTCAGAACGCAAGGCATTAAAACCATTTGATTGGTAGTTTACTGGATTAGCACCATTGGATGGTGATGTAACTATATCGTATCCATAATCACGGTAGAGTAATCTACCAAATTCATTATATTCATTGTTTGTAGTAGAAGCATTAGGTAGTCTCCAGCCTTTAGGACAAATAGAGTTGGTGGCTCTAGTGTTGTCTACTGAAATGCTGGCAGAATTGTTGGATGCTATAGCAGTAGTCCAGTTATAGTAATTACCAGCATAATAATGTTTACAATCTCCTTCTGTATGATTTGCTGCTATACAATCAGATAGTGAAGTGTATTTTATGTCATCTGATGTAGAGTTTGATGTATAGTAATATACATCACCTGGGTCTGCAGAGTATGGATAGTTATTTTGATTAGACCAGTCAGGAACAGAAGTACCGTTTACTGGTAGGTTGTATCTACCATTAGTGGTATCTGGTGTCCAGGTGGCATTAGCATCAAAGTTATTTGCGTCCCAGCCTAGGTCTGTATCGTTATGAGTGTAGGTTCTGGTGGTGTCTATATCAAAATCTAAGTTCTGAGTCATCCAACAATGGCCATCTTTTAGCTTAGTCACCCAGTAAAGCTTATTATCTCTAAGATCTACTAATTGAGTGGAAGTAATCTCTCCATTTCTGGATACAGAATTACATATATCCTTAGTCATATCCTGCATAGCATAATAAGCTCCACTTTCTTGAGGATATTTCTGTTTCCCAGCTATAGCAAAGGCGGTATCTAAGTCTGGAATAGTGTTATTATTGCTATTTGGATGTACTATTATGTATTTAACTTTACCATTATAAGTACCAGCTGGTTGGGCAGAGTTAGCATAGATTTGATAGGTAGTGTCCAAGTATGAACCTGATACGGATGTATCTGTAGTCATACTAGTACCGGATGTTCTTTTAGCTACTTGAGTATAGACATTTGGTATAGCACTGTAGTTATCAAAGCCATTTAATATAGTGGGTGGAGTAGTAGGGACACTTTCTCCAGTAACTGGATCTATACCAGTACCAGTACCAGCAGTTAGTTTCATAGCCCAGGAAGAGGGATTGGTTTGAACAGTATTATCATATACTCCAGTATGGATATTGTAGCTTTCATTTACAGTATTAACTAAGTCTGTATTGCCATCTATATTATTACTACTACCTACCGCATAGATACTATAACCATTATTATCATTACAATAAGCACTGAGTTTAGTATTAC
>CAMKRV010000020.1 GCA_946415265.1 uncultured Candidatus Saccharibacteria bacterium
GGTGCCACTATATTAATGGGGATTAACAAAAATGGCACCGCAAGGGGTGCTATAACCTAATCAAAACAGCTGCATTGAACAATTGCCTCGATGGCTTCCTTGCGATGCCATTATCTGAGGAAATTGTTCCTACTGCTTATACAAAATAAGGGCAGCTTTATTTTTAATGATTAAGTTATAGCATCTTTATTATAGCACGAATAAAAAATATATTTCAAGAGCTTTTTTCTTCCCTGTTATTTTACGGATTATTCATTCTGTGATATAATAGGCTTATGAAAATTATTACCACGCCAGATCCAAGGTTACGTGAAAAATCGGAAAAAGTACACGAAATTAACGATGAAATTTTGGATATTATCGAGAATATGCGGAAGCTTTCCCTAGATTGGGAAAAAGAGCACCCATATGAGCTATCTGCAGCGATGGCTGCACCACAGATGGGCGTAAATAGACGCATTATCATAGTGCGTGACGATATGGCAGATAAGAAGAACGCCACTTTTACGGCTCTGATTAATCCAGAAGTGATCAAGGCGGATGGCAAGGTAAAGACTGATTTTGAAGGATGCTTATCTGTGCCGTTTATTTATGGGAAGGTGCCACGGGCAAGCAAAGTGCGCGTAAAAGCAAAGTTGGAAGACGGTACAGAGGTGCGCATCAAGGCTACAGATGAGCTAGCGCGCACGCTTCTACACGAGATAGACCATCTAGATGGAGTGCTGTTTATAGACCATATCAAGGGGGTGAAAGATGCGTTTTACGAAATGGATGATAAGGGCGACCTAAAGCCGGTGGATTATGATAAGAAAATCGCTAATAATAAAAAGCTGTTCCCTGATGAATAAGACTATCTTTTTTGGCAATGGGCCACTAGCAGAGGCGGCGCTGGAGGTGCTAGAAAAGCATTTTGAAGTAGTATTTCACGCGCGTACGAAAGAGGATTTAGTTAAGGCTTGCGAGATAAAGCGCGAAATGCCAGAGGTGCACGGGGCGTTGGCCTCGTTTGGAGTATTAATCAAATCTGAAGTATTAGAGTTATTTGAACCAGAGGGGATTTTAAATATTCACCCTTCCCTATTGCCGAAGTACAGGGGCGCCTCGCCGATAGAAAGTGCAATTTTGGCGGGGGATGATGACTTTTCCGTATCTATCATGAAGTTAGTAAAGGCGATGGATGCCGGGCCGGTGTATTATCAGGCTACCTTGAAGGATTTGCCCCTAGATAAGGCGGCGATTTACAGAGAGCTGGCTAGGGCTGGGGCGGAGTGGATATGTGAAAATATAGATAACTTGCCTACCCCTGTGGCTCAAGATGAAAAAAAGGCGACTTTTTGTGGGAAATTCGATAAATCTATGAGTGTTTTACATCCCGAGACAGAGAGCGCAGCGGAAATTTATCGCAAAATTGTAGCATTTCAGGGGTTCCCTAAGGCAAAATATACGTTCTATGGCAAAAATTGCGCTATTTTAGAGGTACACATACTAAAGCCGGGTGAGACGGCGGTTTTATCGCTAGAATGCGCTGACGGCCAAATTTTAAGCATAGACAGATTACAGCCAGACGGCAAAAGACCGATGGATGCGAAGAGCTTTATCAATGGCTACGCTAAGCACTAACTAGGCGATTGCGGTTGGCGCGGATTTCTTCTTTCATTTCGTTGATGGTGCGGGCGACAATCTCGCGATAATCTGGGCGATTGATTTCTAACCACTTAGTAGCTTCGGCTTGGTCGGTGATCATATCAAATTGATTGAGCTGGACCTCGGTAAGGCCACGCGAAATGCGTTCGCCAATGCGAACTTCTAGTTCTTCTTGAATATAATCTAGAAATTTCTGTTTTTCGTCCTCTGGCATAGCCGAAAGACCCATTTCTTGCAAAAACTTATCGTCGAATTCCATACTTTTATTTTAGCACAATATGTTTATGCTATAAAGTGCGTTTTTTGGATTCGCGGGTGAAGAATTTGAGACGATCACCGATCTGGAGATCGATTTTGGAAGTAGTTTTGAGGGCAAGGCCACCGGTTTCGCCAGCGGTGAGCTCTTTGACGTCGATTTTTTCTTTTTGTACAGAGGTGACTTCAGCTTCGCCAAGGTATTCTTTGCCGCGAACTACACGGACAAGGAACTCTGGCTTGACGTCGCCTTTTAGCACTTCCCCACCGGCAATGATGCTAGTTTTTTCTGTACGGAATACACCGAGAACTTTCATTTCGCCCTTGTCTTCCTCAATAATTTCGGCATCTAGAAGATTTTCCATCTCGTGTTTGGCGTCATCTAGAAGCTCGTAAATGACGCGATAAGTACGGATGGGTACGCCGTCACGCGCGGCCATTTTAGAGATATTGATAGGGACAGAGACGTTAAAACCATAAATTACCGTATTACCACCGGCGGCCATATAAACATCGTTTTCGTTGATATCGCCTACGCCCGTAGAGACAATATTGAGAGTAACTTCACCTTTGGTATCTATCATCTTGAGGCTATCCACTACAGAGGTGACGGAGCCTAAAACGTCGCCTTTAACGATAACGTTGAAAGTCTTGGAATTGTCGGCTACGTTCATCATGCGCAGGAGATCTGAACTGGTAACATTGGCGCTAGCAGATTCGTTGGCTGCAGCCTGCGCATTAAGAAGAGCCATTTTACGGGCGGTTTTTTCGTCTTTAACCTCTATAAAGCGATCGCCGAAGTTCGGAAGTTCCTTGAAACCAGTAATAGTAACTGGGGTAGAAGGAGTGGCTTTACCCTTGGGCTTGCCTTTCCAATCTAGCATAGTGCGAATTTTGGCATAGGTAGAGCCCGCCACGATGAACTCACCAGTTTTTAGTTCCCCACCAGTAACAAGAAGATTTACTACGGAACCTTTGCCAGTCTCCATGTGGGATTCTATGACGAGACCTTCGGCAGGGATATCCACATCGGCTTTAAGTTCTTCAATATCGGCGGTAAGGAGAATCATATCTAAGAGCTTGTCAAGATTTTGATTCATTTTGGCGGAAATTGGCACCATGGTGATATCACCGCCCCATTCTTCTGGTTGGAGACCGTGCTGGCTGAGATCTGCCTTGGTGCGATCAATATCGGCACCTTCACGATCTATTTTATTGATAGCAACGATGATCTTGGCATTAGCAGATTTGGCGAAGTTGATAGCTTCTACCGTCTGCGGTTTAACGCCATCATCTGCGGCCACTACGATAACTACGATATCGGTAAGCATAGCGCCGTGCTGACGGATAGCAGCGAAAGCCTCATGACCAGGGGTATCTAGAAAAGTGATAATACGATCATCGTGCTTAAGCTGATAGGCAGAAATATGCTGGGTGATACCGCCAGCCTCAGCTTCTACAGTTTTTTTGTGAAGAAGAGTGTCTAGAAGGGTAGTTTTACCATGATCTACGTGACCCATAACAGCCACCACCGGAGGGCGCGTAACGGCCTTATCTGATAATTCCCTATGAAAATCTGAGGTTTGAGTAGAAGTGTTTTTGCGTTCTAGCTTGACATTTTCGAGGCCTAGCTCATCTATAATGATGCTAGCGGTTTCGTAATCTAGACGCTGATTAATAGTGGCGACGATACCGTTTTTGAAAAGCGTACCGATTAACTCGGTCACAGAAAGGCCAAGTGCGGTAGCCAACTCATCCACAGTAATAGAACCGGCAATTTGAATTGTTTTTTCTTCCATAACTCTCCTTTCTGTTTTAGTAATACACAAAAAATATAAATAGCTTCTTTAATTTTACCACATTTTGAGAAAATATGCTATAATAGAGGTATTCCCCTGTAGCTCAATGGTGGAGCAAGAAGCTGTTAACTTCGAGGTTGCCAGTTCGAGTCTGGCCGGGGGAGCCAAAATGAGCAGATAAACCCCCCTTTATCTGCTCATTTTTGTTTAGTTAAGTGGCTCGGGCTTATAGTGTGAGTCTAGACGACGAGTGACGATAAGACTTTTGGTTTAAATGGAATAGTTGAAATAACGCTGCTCTTTCTTCTGTTTGTTATGATTCATATACTTCTCCTGTTTATAGTTTCATAATAGCAGGCGAAGCTTAAGCTAAACTAAAAAATTATCCGCCAAAAATTATTCTAAATAACCCAAGTGAAACAGCGAGCATAATTAGACCAGCCACCAATACACCAGACATAATAGCAATCATAGTCTTCTTAAAGTCTAGATTCAAAATACTGGCCGCAAGAGTGCCCGTCCAGGCACCGGTGCCAGGGATTGGCACAGCCACAAAGAGAAAGAGAGCAAAATACGTACCATAGTTTCCAGCTTTCTTAAGTAGCTTGTTGCCCGCCTTTTCGCCTTTTTTGAGACAGAAACTACAAAATTGCCTGAGAGGCTTCCACTGGCGTTTGGCGCCCCACTCTAAAAACTTCCGTGCAAAGAAATAAATAATCGGTACCGGGATAATGTTACCAATGATGGCCACGATTAAGACTAGCCATTCTGGCAAGCCTAGATCCATGCCTACAGCTACTGGGATGGCACCACGAAGTTCTATTAGTGGCACCATAGAAATAAGTAATACTACGAGGATTTTCCAGAGCATACTTATTTTTTCGCCTTTTCTTCTTCTTCTAGCTTCTTGAACGCAACTTTACCAACTTTGGTTTGAGGTAGTTTATCGCGAAATTCGTAAGCTACTGGGAGAGCATAAATTGGGACATTGCGTTCTAGCAGAGCACGAATTTCTCGCTCTATTTTCTTCCCCGCCTTATAGCCTGGTTTCAAAACAATAAACGCCTTTGGAACTTGACCCTTGTAATGATGGTCTATGCCAATAACGGTAGAAGTCAACACACCCTCATGAGAATTGATGATAGATTCTAGATGAGTCGGGTAGATATTGTAACCAGAAGACACAATAATGCGTTTGAGGCGCTGGGCAAAGTAGATGAAGCCGTCTTTGCCGAGATAGCCGATATCCCCAGTGTGTAGCCACAATTTGCCGTCTGGATGGATACGAAGTGCCTGCGCGGTTTCAGCATCGTCGCCAAGATAACCCATCATTATTAATGGTCCAGAGATACAGACTTCGCCTTCTCCGCCAACCGGAAGTTCATCAAAAGTGTCGTTTTTGACGATTTTAAGATATGTATCCGGAAATGGGGCGCCGATGATACCGTCAGCAAAAGCATCTTCTGGAGATAAACAGACTGCGCCAGAACCCTCTGTTAAGCCATAGCCGACGCGAATTTTGGCACTGGAACCATGAGCCTTGAGATAATCGTTGACTTTGTCACGCAGAGTTTGGTTGAGCGCATCGCCACCACAAATTACGGCAGTAACGGATTTAAGATCGTCGCGCTTGAGTTTAGTATTAACCAATGCTTCAAATAGAGTTGGTACGCCCACGATAAAATTGGGGCTGTTTTTCTTGATGATGTCCGCAAATTGCTTGTGCGAAAAAGCTGGTATCAGTATACAGCCCATGCCTCTACAAAGTGGAGTATGAATACAAACTCCCAAACCAAAACAGTGAAAGAGCGGCAAGATGGAAAGCACTGTAGCCCCCGGGACAACTTGGCGTATCATGGTGGCGTCACAGATGGATTCGGCATTGATATTAAGATTAGAAAGCATTACGGCTTTGGGGGCGCCAGTGGTACCGCCAGAATACATAATCACAGCGAGATCTTCCCCGCCACGCTCCTCGTGATAATTGCCCTGATAGAAATACGAATTAGCGATAAAGTCTTCCCAAAGTACTACACGGTTATCGTTGGCTGGAAGCCGGACCTTTTTAATGTGTAAAGTATTGTAGAGCTTTTTCTTCAAAAAGCCTAAGCCATCTGAGGGGCGTACCACAATAATGCGCTCTAGTTGCGCAGTATCGCGCAGACGGTAGATTTTGTCAAACACCGCGTCTATAACTAAAACATATTTAGAATCAGCTACTTTAATGTAGTATTCTAATTCTTTCTCAGATGATAGAGGATGGACCATATTACATACTGCGCCAACCATATTTACGGCATACACCATCGTGATGCCCTCTGGTGTATTGGGCATGCATATGGTAACGCGATCGCCTTCCTTAACGCCGTAATTTTTAAGTGCACGGGCGGCTTTTTCTATCTTGCGGATAAAGTTTTTGTAAGTAACTTTGTGGCCATAGTAAGAATAGGCGACATTATCTGGCCATTTTTCGGCAGACTGCATAATCATGTCTACCATAGAGCAATCTGGATATTCTATACTGCTAGGAATGTTTTCTTCGTCATAATATTCGAGCCAAGGACGTGCTTGGTAAGCTTTGTTAGTTTTTTTCACAAAAATCTCCTTACGCTAATTATACCACGAAATAGTTTTTACATAAATAAAAAGGCAGAGTGTGGTAACTCCGCCTTTTTATTGTGCCTTATTTAGCGATTGATAAAGAGATTTTACGACCTTCTTTATCGATATCTAATACCTTGAAATCTTTGCGCTCGTTTAGGGTAAAGATTTTTTCTGGATCGACATCGGAGCCTTCACCAAGCTCAGATACGTGGACCAAAGCTTCTACTGCTGGAGAAATCTGAACGAATGCGCCGAATGGAGTAATCCGAGTAATGGTACCCTCTACTTTGGAGCCTTTTTTCAGACCTTCTACCTCAGAAATCCATGGATCTTCTACGAGTTGCTTCATGGATAGAGATAAGCGTTCCTTATCGATGGCGATAATTTTAGCTTCGATAGTATCACCTACCTTGACATAATCAGATGGATTATTGACGCGCTCCCAAGAAATCTCAGAAATATGGACTAGGCCTTCGATACCGTCTACATTTACAAATACACCGAAATCTACTACGCCAGTAACTACACCTTTCACCACGTCGCCAACATTTAGTTCAGCGAAGCGAGCAGCGAGACCGTCACGGATGGCTTCTTTTTCGGAGAAGATAAGCTTATTTTCTTTCTTGTTAGCATCTAGAATGCGAACCTTAATTGCCTTCCCTACTAGAGAATTTAGACGCTGCAAGATTTCATCCTTATCTGCGGAACCTACGCGTGGATAATGCTCAGCAGAAAGCTGCGAAACCGGCAAGAAGCCGCGGATACCTTCGTACTCCACGAGTAAACCGCCGCGGTTGGCGTCAAACGGAGTAACTTCTACAGTCTCAGCGTTGTCTAGTTTGGCCGTGATTTCGTCCCAACCTTTATCTTTGACTGCCTTACGAAGGCTAAGCAATACATAGCCATCCTTCATTTCGGCCTCTACCACAGATGCAGTCACTTCGTCGCCAACGTTTAGATTACGCGCGAAAGATGCTTCCCTGCGGGGGACTAAACCTACGCCTTGCGGACCAAGGTCGATTAATATTTCATGTTTTTTGACAGAGAGCACTGTACCTTTAATAGTGTCTCCTGTGATAACTTTTTTGAACGAATCTTCATTTGCTTTAAGAAGTTCGTCCATAGTGATTTTTTTGGCATTTGCCATATTTAATATTTTCCTTCCTTAGGCTCATTTAAAAGTGTCGTTTTGCGGCACTCATGAATGAGCCTAAAACTCCTATTATTTTAGCAGATTTTATCAAAAAAGTCTAGGGTTTATCTTGAGATTGGAACGGTGTAGAATTTTAGGTATGGTATACTTAGCAATAGATATAGGGGCAACGAAAACATTGATTGCGCTGTTTTCCAAACGTGGCAGAGTGTTAAGGCGAGTAAAATTCCCTACCGCTAGGGGCTCCAAGAAGTTTTTAGCTGATTTGACGGAAAGTTTAGAGAACTTTCAGAAATATAAAATTAGCTCAGTAGTAGTAGCTATTCCGGGTATTGTACACAAAAATTACTCAGTTCATTTTGGCAATCGTGATTGGGATGATATTGATATTCTTACCCCTATAAAAAATTTATTCAGTTGTCCGATTTATTTTGAAAATGATGCGAATCTAGCAACCCTATATGAAGGCTACGGACTATCCGGACGCACGGTGTTTTTAACCTTTTCTACTGGTATAGGTGGCGGCGTAGTAGAAAAGAATAGACTTTTGCCTAACATAAACTTTGAGCCAGGTCACCAAAAATATGAATTTAATAACAAACTATCTGAATGGGAAGACATCGCAGCGGCTAGCGCATTGGAAAAATTTTATCATACAGATCCGGCCACCGATTTACGCGGTAAAAAAATAATGCAAGACATTGCCGCCAGAATATATCTAGGTTTACCCGATATTATCAAGAGCTATCAGCCCAATACTATCGTGCTTGGTGGGCCGATGGGTAAAATCTTTCGGCTATATTCGAAATATCTACCAAAGATAGCGGGGGTAAAATATCGACGACCGAAACGACCATTAGAATCGGTAATTTATGGATGCTATATCTATGCCAAGCAAAAGGAGCGGGAGTAATTCCCTGTTTTATTGTGGACGCTGGATTTTTACAGAGGTTAAAGGAAGATTATCCGGAATTTAGGTTTATTAAAGGCTCTAAATTTGCCTTTAGACCGCCTAAAACCATCGTTTTGGGGCCACCAGAGCCATTTTCAGAGCTTTTAGCGCTACATGAGGTGTCTCATGCCATTTTAGAACATAAGACCTTTAGAATGGATGTGGAGCGCCTTAGAATGGAAAGTGAGGCCTGGGAGAAGGCGCGAGAGTTAGCCGATAGATACAGTATAGAGGTTAATGAGAACCTAATACAAGACGAATTGGATACATATAGAGACTGGTTGCATAGCAAATCTAAGTGCAAAAAATGCGGATTAACGCGTTATCAGACTCCAGACGGAGCATATCACTGCCCCAGATGTGAAAATTTAATATAAAAAATCAACCCCTGTTGAATTGGGGTTGATTTTCATATTATTAGGCAGCTTTTTTAGCTGGACCACGACGAGAGATACGGCCACCCTTAGCGCCAGCTACACGAGCTAATGCAGGGTTAGCAGCAAAACCGCCGGTGTGACCGTTTTGGCCACCTTTTTTACCGATACGAGCATAAAATTCTTTGCCGTATTTGGCTTTGTTAGTAGCAGCAGCTTTCATGCCACCAGCCTTAGTTCCAGACATCTAGAACTCCTATTCTGCCCACCGAATTCTTATAAATTAATAAAACAACCACCCTTTTACGAGTGTATATGCACATTATATCATACCGCTTCCGTTTTGTCAATATGCTTTTTCTTAAAATTATGTTGTAATTTATTTAGAAAATCCGAACACTAATTTTAAAAGTTCTGCACAATTTGTGGAAAAAGCCTGTTGACATTATGCGTTTTGTGAGATAAAATAGGGATAGTTTTGAGTAGAATAAACTGCGAGGCTACTCAAGCTATATGTATGACCTAAGGAACTATTCCACGAGAATGGTTCCTTCTTTTTTCTCGCTACTATTACCTCTTGCCTTTTTTATGGTTTTGGTGTAAAATCAGGGTGTTGGGGTAATAGCTCAGCTGTTTAGAGCGCCGCCTTTGCAAGGCGGAGGTCCAGGGTTAGAGTCCCTGTTACTCCACCACTTATTAAATTCGCCTATTTGGGCGTTTTTTTGGTTTTACTCGATTATTATTTGCGTCTCAACTCAAGTTTATGCTTTTCTGTCTAATAACTTTCTTAATTTGGCGAGCAGGGTTGATTTTTTTGGCTCATCTTGTCCATATAAATATTGCTCTCGTGCCTTAACTAATTCTCTAAATTGTTCACCAAAGCAAAATGCTTCAATTTCCACCAGCTGGTCGTGATATTTCTGATAATCTTCTAGCGATTTTGCTTCTACGTAATGTTCTAGATTGTAACGATAGGCTTGTGCTTTTTCGTCGGTTTTATCGGCGTTTCGCATTAGTGTATTTTGATAAGCATGGAGCATCTCGTGCCCCACTGTCATCACAATGTAATCCATGTCGTAGGCGTCTGTTAATAGTTTTTTATCTATAGAGATTTTATCGATGCCATATCCTAAATAATTATGGCAAGCGTCTTCATTAGGATCTTCACTGTCTACATATTCAACTGCTGGTCTCTGATTATCGTATTGTGCCATAAATGCCAACTCGGTAGTTATTTCTTCTATTAGCGCCTGTTTGTCGCCAGTTTTCTTTACTTCAATTATCTTATCTAGCGTATGGGTATCTATTTGATTAATAATTTCTTTTACAAACTCGGTAGCTGATTCGTAAGTGGGAGACTCAAAACAAGCAGCCTGTTTTTCTTGCTCGCTCATAAGGCCGTGGATGTTAGCCCATCTATCTTGTGTTTGTTCAGAAATCGGCAAATCATAATATGCTATTTCGCGCTCTATTTCCGCTTTTCGCTCTGTGCCTTCTTCAAAAAGGATTTTTGCCATTTCAGCTTCTTCTATTTTACTTTTGATATTTCTTCTATCATTCTCACTTAGATCGGTTCGCTCTAGTTTTCTTTGATTAACCCAAATAACATTTTCTATTAGGCTCTCAGAATCCGTTACTGGACTAGGGGTACTTTCGCCCTCTAGCAGTTTATCAAAATCCTCTTCGGAGAGTTTTTCGTAGTCATATTTATCATACAAGGCAAGGTCTCGTTTTAGATTATCTTGCATTCTTTTATTAATATCTTCGACATCCCACGTCCTAGGTTCGAGAATTATTTGTTCGTCTTCACTGTCTAGGGTTTGTTCTTCTTGGCTATTATTAACTTTATCGCCGGCCTTATCGCTAAATGATTTGGCTTCTTTAGCCATTTTGACCCACTGGTCCCAGTTGCCAGCACCGGAATCTTCTTTACTCTCACTAGTAGAAAAGGTTGTTTCCATATTGCCTCACTTGTAAATATATCTATATTATACCATAAGACGTTTAACTAACTTTATCTATCTTTGATATTTTGGATTTCTATTTTTAATTTAGATCGAGCCTTCCGTCTTGGTTGTTTTTATTCAGTATATTGTAATTCAAGAATCCACCTTGTTTTATCTGACCTATTGGTGTATAATTGTAGGAAGTTGGGGATATAGCTCAGCTGGTTAGAGCGCGTCACTGATAATGACGAGGTCTGTGGTTCAAGTCCACATATCCCCACCAGATTTTATCTAGGTCGGCATTGTGGCCGATTTTTTAGTGGTGAAGGTCTGTCGACGCTTCGTGGTAAACTTAAGTATTCATGATATAATAAGGTTATGGATTTTACTTTTAGCTTTGGGTGGATGTTTGGAGGGCTGGCTATTGCTTTAGCTGGTGGGCTGATCGTGATATTTTATCGACAAATTGCAGACAATCTGGCGAACGGTGTATCTTCTTATGACAAAATAAAGCTATTTGGCGTGATTGCGATAGTGATTGGCTTCTTAATCGCCGCTAATCTGCATATACTGATACTAACTTTTATTACAAATATCTTATTTGGTAGATAGCTAAGGGCGGAAATTGTAATAAGCGGTGCCGGATTGGAGATTTACACCGCGAATTTTAGCGAGCTCTGGTACCGTGACAAAATCATAGCCATCATTCCTAAGCTCATCTATAATGGCCGGGACAGCATCTACAGAAGAGTCATAAATATCGTGCATCAAAATAACTGCACCATCGTGAATTTGCTCTTTGGTAACTGCCAGAATAGCGCTCGGATCTTTACTTTGCCAATCTAGAGTATCTACTGACCACAAAATCATAGGGGTGCCAACGCTATCGCGCACGGTGTTATTAATGTTGCCATATGGTGGACGAGTAAGCACTGGGGCATGCCCCAGAATGTCGCTAAACACGGCCGTAGATTCGGCGATATCATCTTTGATGGCTTGGGTCGAAATGCGCACCAGATTTTGATGATACATGGTGTGACTGGCCACGATATGACCTTCCCTTTCGGCGCGCTTTACAATGTCTGGTGCCTCGCGTGCCATTTTGCCTAGCACAAAAAATGTAGCTGGGACATCTTTTTCATACAGAATATCTAGCAGCCTAGGTGTAGTAGCACTTGAGGGACCATCATCGAAAGTAAGCGCTACAAGCTTTTTACCAGTAAGGTCGCGCTTGATGCGTACGTGATGTGCCATAGGGGCAATTTTGATCTTGTTGTATGGGTCTGTTGTTTTGGATATAGTGAGATCCAATAAATCCAAGATAGCAAGAATACCAATGGTTAAAACGATGATGATTTTGAGCCACGGGAAGCGAATGTCTATGCGTCTAAAAAACGAGCTGTCGCGTGTACTCATACATAGCTATCCCGGCAGCAACGCCTACATTAACAGAACGAGTAGAGCCGAAGCTCTCAATATAACGCACATCGTGGGCTTTTTCTAGCAACTCTGGAGTAATACCATTATTTTCCGAGCCAAAAATTAAGGTAGTATTTTGAATAAATTTTTTATCATGTAGGGGCAGAGCACGGGGAGTGTTGTTTTCTATAGCGACTAATTCCCTGCCTTTTTGAGTACTTAAAAAATCTTCTATGGTGGGGTGGTGGATAATTTCTAGATATTTATCAGTGCACATGGCGCCGCGGCGGTTGTATTTTTTCTTGCCGATGATATGAACTTTGCTTACATTAAAAGAGTTAGCAGAACGCACAATAGTACCGATATTAAAATCGTGCTCAACGTTCTCTATCGCAATCTCTAGTGGTGTACGCTTTTTGTCTAGCGCAGCAAAAACTTGCTCGTTGGGCATACCTTTGTATTCATCTACGAGATTTCGCGTATCTTCCATATCTGTATTATATCATGTGATATAATTATTTTAATCAGGAGGTAAGATGAATTTAGACAAATATCAGAAAAGGGCGGCGGAATTTGACTTATTTGAGACCTCGGTGGATTTAAAGGTTCCGGGATTTTTGGAAAAGGTATTGGGGCTAGTAGGTGAAGCCGGCGAAGCGGCGGATAAGATTAAGAAAATAATTCGCGATAAGGGTGGGTATGCTTCGGATGATGATCGTCAGGCTATCGCCAAAGAATTGGGTGATGTACTATGGTATCTGGCAAATGTAGCGCGCTATCTAGATATTTCCCTGTCAGAAATCGCTGAGGGCAATATAGACAAATTAAGCAGTCGCAAAAAACGGAATAAACTACACGGCGAAGGAGATGATAGATAGAAAATCCCCCAGTCCGACGACTGGGGGATAAAGCTTATACTGTGAGAGCAATAAAGATAGGCTTTTCTCTGTCCGGCAAGATAATCTTCAGCTCAAGAGTGACAAGACTGTCGTGTTCTTTACTAGTGGTTTCCACCCCAATATCGTCTTCTTGGGTTAAATCTTTAGCCGTCGTATACTGCGGAGAAGAATCTTGCGAAGTTTCCTCTGCAGTACTACGGGTATCGCGGCCGCTGCCTTCGGATATTTCTTCAACGTCATCATACGACGGAGTATAGACCGTGGCAGCAGGCATGCCGCTATCTGATTCAATAGGCTCGGCATTATCAACAGGTTCTGTGGTTTCTGAAAATTCGTCGATAACGGTAGCCTCGCTGTCTGACTGCAGATCCGCCTCCTCTTCAGTAGTAGCACTTGGCATCTCGCTACCAACGATAGGCTGCCCGCTGTCGATGATGGCTTGCCAGCCAGATTTAGGCCCCAAGAATTTAATCAGCGTACCCCAACTAGGCAGGCCGCTACTGTATTCTTGAGCGTCTTTCTGACTTGGCAACCTTTTAGTGCGGCTGTAGAAATCTACAAGGATCGATTTAATTTCTTCAACGGTATATCTTGCGCATTTACCTTTTTGCTTTTCTTCCTTAGATTCGCCCATCCAGATCACCTCCCTTCTATATGGTTTTCCTGTAAGCTTATGAGTCTTTCTTAAAGCTTCCGCTACCTTACAGCCATATTCGGTCAATCCATCCGGGCTGCTATCTGGTGGCTTAGCCCTAGACCAAGCAATCTTGGCGGCCTCACTGAAAGAGCTAAAATAAAAAGCATAGTTATTTGGCTGTACCATTTCTGGGTCTTCGCTAGCCTCTGTAAAAGTCAACATATGCCCCAGTATTTTGGTTTTCTCTATGAGTAAGTTCATCAAATCTCTTTCAGGATTTTCTGTACTGAATTTTTCGCCGTTATTTTTGTTAAAAAATAATAGTTGCCACGCCAAGACATACGCCTCCTTTCATATAAGCACAAAATTAATGTCCTCTACTCCCACTAGTATATCTCTTATAATTATACCCCCCCCCCCGAGAAAAGTCAAGGCAACGAATACAGACATAAGGCCAACGAAAAGCCCCGGCTGATTGCCGGGGCGAGAAATGATGGATTTTAGGCGGATACCTGCATCCGAATCAAGTGTTGGCACTGGAGATAAGCCTTACTGGCCAGCTGCTCCAGTGAACAGAACTCTGTTTTTGTCAGTAGATCACTTTGCGTCACCATCCAGGGCGCCAAGCGAAGCTCTTCCGGAGTAAACGGCTGGAAGTGCTCCAAATCTTTCATTTTTTCTGCTACATAATCAGAAATGGCACTTTCGCGTTCACACCAGCGATTGTAGTAGAATTTCTTCCGTGCTCCGTCGTTGAGTGAAAGTTCGTAGAAATGTTTTTTCGTATTTTGGTTCTGTTTTGACATTTTTATACCTCCAACGTCAAATAAAGTACTCGCCCACAATTAATGGGTCAATTTAATTGTAGCATATTATGTATAAAAAGTCAAGCTTAAAAGCATTGATAATCCCCTAGCAACAAAAATTACCCCCTGTAGAGGGGGTAATTTGTTTAACAACTTAGTTGTGCAATTTCATCTGTAGTTAAAAGCTTAATGTTACGTCTGGCGGACCAGAAATGTTATGATTCAAGCTTGCATAATCATAACCGTAACCGACCTAGATACATGCGTCCTTACGGATTCATGCTCATCAATTCCTTCTCAAGAAAGGAGGTAATCCATCGACACGTTCTCGTACCGATG
>CAMKRV010000021.1 GCA_946415265.1 uncultured Candidatus Saccharibacteria bacterium
AAACGCTGTCTGTACTAGAACTATATGCAGAACTATGAAATGATAAATGAGATAAGACCAAACCAGAGACTACAAGAAGAGAAATAGAAACTGACAACACATTACGGAAAGCATAGTAGAAGAAATCTACTCTACTACTCATTAAAGATTGTTTTACTTTGTGGCCCATCTTCTACCTCGCTTATAATTAGCTTTACTAACTCCCCCATGTGGTGCCACTATATTAATGGGGATTAACAAAAATGGCACCGCAAGGGTGTCATAACTCAACCAAAACGCTACGTGCTAGACATAAGTATTTTGATGGTTCCTTACGGCGCCATTTACAAATACCCACATCTATCACTAGCTATAAAATAGCCGTAGCTCCAATTAGTTAAGTTATGACCCTTTAATTATACCACAACAAAAAACCAGAAATGTTATAATTTACCTAAATAAAAAGGAAATCAAAAATGAGCCTATTTTTACCAGACGATAACGATGAAAGATGTGATGTCTGCGGCGCCCCACTAGACCCCGAAGACATCTCCATCCACCTTTGCAAATTCTGCCAAGAAGACCAATTTAACGATAGATAAACCGATATATTATGCTAACAAGTTACACTTATCTATCAACCCCCTAATCGCCGCTGCCTGAATATCCCAGTACGCTTTCCAGCTATCTTCGTCCGATAATTCCGAATCATATTTCCATTCACCATCAACCAGCACTTTTAATATCGGCGCAAAACAAAACCCTAGCACCTTTTTTGGTGAAATCTTATCCACTATTTTAGTCTTATCAATACCAGTCGTCGCTAGTGCCGATGCCACTTTTATCTCACCATCTTCATACCAAGCCAACGCATAACCCCAGTCAAACTGCGTTGGCACTTCCCCACCATATTTGTGTGCAATTTCTGCAAAAACTTTTTCGCCATTCTCGTCCGTATACTCACCCATCCGTCGCACCACAAATTCTTTATTATGATTTTTCGGGTCATCTTCTTCTGCTACACCTACTAGTACATTTGTGTCATCCCTAGCCAGCACCGGCAAATCTTTAAACTGCTTTGCATAGCCCAAAGCCTTCTCCACTGCAATTTCTTCCGCCGTCAGCTTCGTTTCGTCTGGCTCTTTCAGTTCCAATCCTAAATCTGCAAAAGACAATCCTTCATATCCCAATTTCGCCAAAATCTTTTTAGCCGTCATTATCTTGCCCGGGTTTGTCGTAGCAATCAAAATCTGTTTCATATCATCAAATTACGCTTCTTCCGCGTGCAACTTTGCAAATTTCTTAGATTTCTTATCCAACTCCGCATAGTCAGCGCTAGAAATTCTCTCATTTTTCCCAGACTCAATATAATTACGTAGCACCCCTACCAAAATAAACGGCCTGACAAATGCAGCATGCATGATTCCCCACATTACCACACCACCAATACCCGCCGTGACCAACATCAAGTTTTGCGCATTAGTCAAAAACTCTGGAATATTTTTTTCACCACTCGCTGCAGTCTCAGCAAGTTTTACCGCCATCCCCTCAAACGTTCCCGGAAACGCCATAGCAATCAAATAAAAGACGCCAAAGAACACGCCGCCAATCACTGCAAAAGACAACAAACCTATACCAAATACTCGCCCCAAGTTTTTCATCAAAGTTTTACCATGTTTAAAGAATAGCACCGCACCCTCAAGCGTAGCTTTCGAAGCCTTTTCATCTTTACGATAAAACACCCATCCAAGACAACAATCGCATAAATATCCCACCACGGTCTGGATTGCACCAGATATCGTGCTGCCTACAGCATCTCCATTATTGCCACCTACAGCCCGCCCCACAGAAGTAATCACGCGCCCTAGCTCATTGAATATTCCTTTTATTACCCCAGTCACTGCATAATAAGCCGCCACCGTAAGAAATCGCTCTTTTACGATTTTCTTACCTTCACCATATACGTCTTCTGGCAATTTACCATCCGCAATCGCCTTAGTCATCATTGCAATCTGCCCCGCTTTAAACACATACGATACAAAATGCGAAGCAATCGCCACCACGATAATCCCAATTACTATACCAACTACTAGGCCAATCAGCCCTTGGCTTGCCAACTTTTCCGCCAAGAAAAACCCAGCCGCCGCCACTACAATAATAATTACTAGCGACGCAGCGTCCCACAAAAACCGCCTCAGCGAAAACGTCAAAGTCTTTTTATAAATTTCTTTATTATCCATATATTTCCTCTTTTATTGCACTAATTATAACAGATTTCAATAAATCAACCCAAGCCAAAATGATATAATATAATATATATAATATAACCATTTTTCCAAGGAATATTTACATGACATTACAATTTACCGATAAATGGGACAAAGTATTCCCTAAAAGCAACGAAGTAAATCATAAAAAAGTAACTTTTAAAAATCATTTCGGCATTGAGCTCGCAGCCGATATGTACATACCTAAAAACGCTAGCGGCAAATTACCGGCTATCGCCGTAGCCGGCCCATACGGTGCCGTAAAAGAACAATCCTCCGGGCTATACGCTCAAGAAATGGCCAGACGCGGTTTCGTCACAATCGCCTTTGATCCTTCCTACACGGGTGAATCCGGCGGCGAACCTCGCTATGTCACCAGTTGGGATTTAAATGTAGAAGATTTTCAGGCGGCAGTAGATTTCTTAAGCAACCAAGAAAATGTAGATCCTGAAAAAATCTCCATTATCGGAATATGTGGTTGGGGTGGAGTTGCTTTGCAGACCGCATGTCTAGACACTCGTATCAAAGCCACCATTTGTTCCACCATGTATGATATGCCACGTGTAGCGCGCAACGGCTATTTTGATTCAGAAAATAACGCCAAGGCTCGCCAAAAATCTAAAGAATCAATTAATGCCCAGCGCACAGAAGATTACAAAAATGGCAAAATGAAACTCGCAGGCGGTGTAGTAGATCCATTACCAGAAGACGCTCCACAATTTCTCAAAGATTACCACGCCTATTACAAAACCAAACGCGGTTATCATAAGCACAGTCTAAATTCTAATGATGGCTGGGCCACAACCGGCAATATTTCCCTTGCCAATACAACAGCGTTCACAAACTCTAACGAAATCAAAAATGCCGTCATGATTATTCATGGCGAAAAAGCCCACTCACGCTATATGGGCGAAGATGCATTTGCAGCAATGACTGGTTTCAAATACAAAACACACAATGCGCCAGCACCATATGAAGGCAATGCCCCACTTGGCGAGACAATTGTCGGAAACAAAGAATTATTAATCATCGAAGATGCATCACATTGTGATTTATACGATAATTTTGACAAGATTCCATTTGATAAGATCGAGAGTTTCTTAAAAGAAAGTCTTGAAATCTAAATGAACAAAAAGTTAACTATCCCTATCTCAATCTTGATTGTAATAATCATTTCGGTTGTCGTTACAATAGTCATAATGAATAACAAAAAACCAGACAAAAATCCAAGCCTCTCACCCGAAACAAATCAATCAATAAACAACGAAGAAACAACTATGCACAAAGTTTATATCGATATTGACAGCAAGAAACTTGAAATAGATCTAGAAGACAATTCTACAGCTTCAGCACTAGTAAAGATGTTGCCCATAGCGCTTTCGATGAGCGACTTAAATGGTAACGAAAAATATGCATATCTAGATAAATCTCTGCCAACGAATACTTATAGTCCAGAGCGCATCGAAGCCGGTGACGTAATGTTGTTTGGTGACAACTGCCTCGTAATCTTCTACGAATCACTAGATACAAGTTATAGTTACTCAAAGATTGGACATATCAACAATCTACCAGAGCTAGGCAGTAAAAGCATTTCTGTGAAACTAAGCCCTGAATAACAAAACACCGCCTTACAGCGGTTCAATAACTTCTTTGTTTGGCGAGGGGCGAGTAGACATTGTTGCTCGGCTTTGCATGGTGGTGGACTGGTGTATTGACCACCCCGAATACACTGCGAAGATCAAGGTTATACCTAAGAAAGATTGCCCGGTACTGATGCCGTGCGAGTTCTGAGGTATACATATACAGGCAAAGAGATTCGAACTTTTAAAGATTTATAGCTTTATTGGAGTCGTAGAGGCTTAAAACAATGACAATGAAGAAAATAAAAGAAATACAATGTCAATGAGAGGAAAAACAAAAAACAGGTTCGCCTTAGGTATTTCTCTGTTCGGTACATCCCTGCGTCGTGATTTAAAAGAATTATATCATGTTTATACTAGCTATTATTCTAACTTAGAGTATGATTCTGTTTACTAATAAAGGAGTAAGCATGGATAAAATCATTAGAAATAGAATCAAGTGTAAGAAATGCGGAGATATTATCGAGTCGAAATCCGTACATGATTTCGTGGAGTGTAGATGCAGATCTATAGCCGTAGATGGTGGCCACGAGTATCAACGTTGGGTTGGCAATATAGAGGATATCGAAGACTTAAGTATAGTAGAAAAAGACAACACCGCTAAAAGAGCGCAACCTCAAGAAAGACGAGATAACAATGGCAAAACGTCACCCATTCAAGAAAACTAAACCCGGCGAACCGATACCGGTTACTGCTCGGCAACTTGAAAGCTTCATGCTCGAGCATAACGGCAGATTTAATTCACGCGATTACGATAAGTTTGAGCGTATGGAGCTAATGGAATCGCCCGTTCGTGACGCAATCCACGAATTAAAGACTTATTCCCTAGAAACACTAGCACAGCGCTTTGATGTGCGCCTTTTGGGGCGTGGTAAGCGCGTTTTTGCGAGGTTAGACACCGAAGACGACAATTGGTACCACTTTACGCTTTCATACATTCCACGCGCGCTAAATAACCGCGACATGAACGACGCGATAGTTCAGATGTTCTTCATTGGTAAATGGCGCGTCCACAAGCTTTCGCTCTGGGCCGAGCCGGAAGATATCAACCATTACGGCGACGATTCTAACAAAACATTCTACAATTTAGTCAATAGATAGCGTCCACTTGGACACAATCGGGTTTTGAAAGTTATTGTGCAGAAAATAGGGGTGGGATTTTTTCTTGACATAAGACGGCGAAAAATGCCTTAACAGCGTAAAAGTATTAATAATCGCAATCGAATAAAAAAGACATAAACACTTGCAAATATTCACGTTTATGTTTTACTACATCTGGAATCTATGTTATAATATACATAATATATATGTAATTGCGGACCTAAATATGGTAGAGTCGTTCAAAGATTTAAACATATTAGACACATATTCTAGCGATGAGTGTGATATTCTTGAATGTTTCTACGATCCGGTCCTATCTCTCTCTGTAAAATACGACCGCGTTACGGGATTTTTCTCGCCAAAAGTGCTAGCTGCGGCAGCACGAGGTTTTGCTTATGCCATCAAGAATAACATTAAAATTAGATTACTAACTAGCGTCGAGGTGGATCCAACACTCGTTTCTGCGCTTGGAAATAACTTCAGTAGTGAAGATTTTGAGTCATTCGCAAATTGGGACATATCTGCTATTACGGACAACATAGAAAAAGACTATTTGAGCATTTTAGCTTATCTTCTCGAAAACAATCAATTGGAAATAAAAGTAGCTATCATTATTGAAGACTCCGGAATCTTCCATCAAAAAGTCGGTATAATGACGGATGCTTCCGGTAATTCATTATCATTTAGCGGCTCAAACAATGAAACAGTTTATGGATGGACAAAAAATATCGAGGAATTCAAAGTATTCAAAGACTGGTCTCCACGTTCTGTTTCTTATTTTAGTAGCGATAGAAATAACTTCGACAAATTATGGAATAATACATCAGCAAAAGCCATAGTTCTCCCAATCGACGAGGCGGTAAAAGCCAAAATCGTACGAGAAACAAAAACCAATGAAGATATTAACGTAGTAATAAAGCGCATAAAAGATAAGCCTAAAAATAAACCCGAAGCAAAGCCGTTAAGAGATTATCAAAAAGAAGCCATCCAAAAATGGTTCGAACATGACTGTACGTCTATTTTCGAAATGGCTACCGGTACCGGTAAAACTATGACCGCAATTAATGCGTTAAAGCGTTTTAAAGAGGAGAAAGGATACCTGCACTGTGTAATAGCCGTCCCACTTCAAACGTTAACCGTGCAATGGCAACTCGAAATAAGAAAAATACTAAATGATATTGTTATCATTAATACTTCTACTACACCTTCATGGAAACAGACTATCCAAAGTTTTAGTACTCTAGCAAGCTTTAATAAAGATAGAGATTACATCATAATTACTACCTATAGTTCCATTCAAAAAGTATCCGACCTTTTGCCGTCAAAAGACGTAATACTCCTGGCAGACGAGATGCATAATATGATAACCGACAGAAAACTTGAGGCTGCAGCAGATTCTCATTACAAATATAGGCTAGGCCTTAGCGCGACACCGACAAGAATTTGGAAAAAAGAAGATAGCCAAGATTTAAGACGAATATTCGGCAATAATAGCTTCGAATACGGTATTGACGAAGCACTAAATAATAAATGGTTGGTTCCCTTCAACTATTATCCACACATAGTAAATCTTACAAGCGAAGAATATGAAGATTATATAGACTATTCGAGAAAAATTAATAAGATTCGACGTTCTCTCGGGGACGTCAGCCTTAGCTCGAAGCCAAAGACAGAATCCGAAAAAGAGCTGAAAGAGTCATTAAAAAAATTATACGAATATCGTTCATTTATTAAGAAGAATGCTACTGGAAAAATTGATACATTAATTGACGAATTAATACCGGCAAGAAGAGACGATAAGCTCTATCATGCCCTTATTTGCGTCGATAATGAAAAGATGCTCACGCAACTGCAAAAACAATTGCTAAACACGACAATTATAACCTCCAAATATATCGGAGAAACACCTCTTGATGAACGTCTGAGAATCATCGATTCATTAAACAATGAAAGAATCAACGCAATAGTAGCGATTAAGTGTTTGGATGAAGGTGTCGACATCCCTTCAGCAAGAACATCGTATATTCTAAGCAATGGAACAGAACCTAGAGAATACGTTCAAAGATTGGGTCGCGTCCTAAGAAGAGATGATGCCACAGGAAAACAATATGCTGACGTGAATGATTATCTCGTTTTTCCTACGGCGATTACTTCCTTCAATGACGATGAAGAAAGAAACGCATCGAGAAACCTTATTAAGAATGAGTTGCGTAGGGCCATGTTCTTCCTAAAACGCGCAAAGAACTCAGAGGAAGTAATAAATGGACTATTATTGGCGGCCGACGAATATGGGTTCCAATTCGAACCAGAAGAGCTAGATGATGAACTAATTAATAATAAAGGAGAGGAAGATAAATGAACGAATATCTTAACCCCGATATGCTGAAAGCTATCGATTCAGTAGACCTAAACGAGGAAGACAGAGAGGTCGTTAGGCAGATCCTAATGATGGAAAAACGAGAGAAAAATAACGCTGCAGCAAAGAATGAATTAGTAAATGCTGATATTACGTTAATTGAACAAAGAGTATCCAAGGAGATTGAACAATGATTCATTTTATCTCGGTAAACATCAAAAATTTCCGATCATATAAAAATGTTACTGTAGATTTTAGAAAAGAATCTGGAATCTATATTTTCTCCGGCGACAATGGTTCTGGTAAGTCGACTTTCCTAAATGCGATAAACTGGTGCCTATATGGCGATACGCCATTCTTTAGCGTGGGCGAAAATAAAGAAGTAGTAAATATAAGCGCTGGCGATAACGATGTTACGGAAGTAAATCTATGGGTAAACATTAACGACAATCGATATCTATTCTCACGCAAAACAAGAAAGGGAGCCCAACCAGCAGGTGTATTATCGGTACAAGTCGCCGACGAAGATAGTGGCAACTGGCGTGAACTATCCGGAGCGAGCGCCACGGATGCGGTTATGCGATTCGTCCCAAAGGATATACGCCAACTATTCTTCTTCAACGGCGAGCAGCTTAAAGATATCTATAGCGGTGATGGTACCCTCAAGAAAAATGTCTACAAGGTATCCGAGCTAGACGTCATTGATAATGCCATTTCTAATCTCGAAACAGTAGAAAAAGCATATTTAGGCCAAATAAAGAAAGACAGCACCAATAGGCGTCGCATAGAAGAGCTCGAGGATGATATAGAACAATACAAATCTGGCATCAGTGGATGCACGGAATATCTTGCTGAGCTAAAGTCTAAAATTGAGGAAAACCAAGCGAAAATCAATGACCTAAATAAATTCATCCAGGACAATTCAGAAGCGAAAAGAATGCTCGAAGATGAGAAAAACCTAAAAGAAGAAATCGATGATATCACCTCTACGCTTAAGGCGTTAGAAGAAAATCAGAACGAAAGTTTTATCACGAATTTTCATGCAGCCTTGCTCTATGATGACTTCAAAAAGTATAGGAAGAAGCTAGACGAAGCAAAGGAAAAGAAATTAATACCGCCGCCAATTGATCCAAGCATTACTCAAGAATCACTTGAAACTGGTGTTTGTAGATGCTGCAATACGCCACTTACTGAAGAGACTAAAGCTTTCATCAAAGAACAGCACGATGAATACAAGCGCAGAAGTGAACTTCAATTCCTAACGGACGGCATCAATGAATTCTCCAACGTAAAATATCGCCTGAATAGCGAAGTATACGAATATGCCGATTTGCTAGACCAAATTACTGCTGGCAAAAATAAGAAAAATGAATGCGGTCAAAAACTTAAGAAGATACAAGAAACGCTAGAGCTGGTAGATAGAGGAAAACTTCAAGATAATCCAGAGGTCAAGAGGACTCATCTGGAAAACGAGATCCGAACACTCACTATCAAACAAGTAAACGCCGGCAATCAGCTCAATCAACATAAAGATAACCTTCGCGAAGCACAGATTGAGCTATCTAGATTAAATAGAAATGATAAAGCTACTGAAATACTAGAGAAGAAACGTCTATATACAGAGTTGCTCATTCAAAAACTCGCTACAATTAAAGACGCTATGGAAATAATGATTCGACGTAAACTGGAAAGCAATATATGGGATTCATTCTCAAAAATATTACCCGGCACCGTCTTCACTGGTGTGTCTATCTCTGAAAACTATTCCGTGATAATGAAATCCGATAATGGAAAACGATATACCGTTGAAATGTTATCTACTGGCCAAGCTAAGGTCTTAGGTTTAGCATTAGTTAATGCCTTATCGACTGATTTAGGGTACGCTGAAGTTCCGCTTCTAATCGATAACCTTTATGGCGATATCGATGCAGAGCACTTTGAAGATGTATCCCACATGATTGAATCGCTTTCTAGCCAAAAGCAAACCATCATCATGAACTTAATGAGCATCAATGTTGATACAACTTTTGATTCGAGCAGAATTGTTCAAGAGTTTAATATAAAGAAGCAAGGCGAAGCTTCATTAATAGAGGAGATAAACAATGCCTAGTCAACAAAATGCAAAATGGCCAACTCTTTCAATTTCCGAGGAAGACAACGCTAGAGTTAAAGAACTACAGAAGTTACCAGGTGTTTTTAGAAATGTTGAGTCAAGAGATGTCTTAATGACCGCAGCAGCAATTGCCACAAAAATGAAGTTACCAGCATCTGTGCAGGCTAAAAACTCTGGAACAGACATAATCCATACAGCAATATTGAACAGCGAGCCATTAACCCAATATCGCCAATTTATGATTTTAATCTATTACACCACTCAATCGGACGGAACCGATTTAACCAACATGTCCGACATAAAGGCTATAGTAGATAATTTCAAAGATTATGCCCACCGCGGTTTGCTTTACCTATCCGAAAAATGCAAAGAGCTAAACGGAAATAGTGAGCTTCTTGCACAATATGGCGAAGCACTTGCGAGCCTTAAGAGCGAACTAAGAGCGGATACCAAAATTTAACGTTTTCCACAACTAAATTTTGAACAATTCCTATTTTTAGATCTAGTATTATTCTCGTTTTAGAATATAATAGTACTTAAGCTAAAGCGAGGTAATAGATGGATTTAATATCAGCCAAAGATGCTGCCCAGAAGTGGAATATATCTCAACGCAGAGTTATAGTTCTCTGTTCGGAAGGCAGGGTTCTAGGAGCTCAGTTAGTTGGTAATTCGTGGGTTATCCCAAAAAACGCAGAGAAGCCAGCGGATGCTAGAACGAAAACCGCCAAAACAAAGACCGGAGAGGCGAAACCATTTCTAAAGTGGGTCGGCGGCAAAGGACAACTATTGAGCGAAATCGGCAAGTACTACCCTTTTGCCGAAAAGAAACATATTAAGAAATATGCAGAGCCATTCGTTGGCGGTGGTGCAGTGCTTTTTGATGTGCTCAATAAGCATTCCGTAGACGAAATCTATATTAGCGACATTAATGCGGAGCTTATTAATACTTACATTACTATTCGTGATAATTCAGATGAGCTTATTTCGCGCCTTAAGGCCATGGAGAGCGATTATCTCGTCAAAGACGCAGATGCACGCAAAAAGGCCTATCTCGAAGCACGTGCACGCTTTAATGCGCTCAAACGCGACGGCATTCGCGATGCTGAAGCTGCGTCGCTGATGATATTCCTAAACAGAACTTGCTTCAATGGTCTTTACCGTGTGAATAAGGCCGGAGACTATAACGTACCAATGGGCGCCTACAAGAACCCACAAATCTGCAACGAAGATAACCTACTGAATGTTTCAAAGAAGTTGCAAAACGCAAATATTGTATGCGGCGACTACAAGGACTCTGCAAGCTTCATCGATGACAAGACATTTGTATACTTCGATCCGCCATATCGTCCGCTAACTAAGACTGCCAACTTTACCTCTTACACCGAGCATTTATTTGACGACAGCAAACAGCTTGAGCTTGCGAATTTCGTACAGGACTTGGACAATAAAGGTGCGCTAATCGTTATTAGCAATTCAGATCCTAAGAACACAGACGAAAACGATAATTTCTTTGATGATGCATATTCGAAACAGAATATTCGCAGAGTAGCAGCAAATAGAATGATAAACCGCAATAGCGATGCGCGCGGAAAAATTAATGAATTATTAATAACAAATTTCTAAGGAGGTATATGAGTAGAAATTTCAATCAATGGTTAAATAGTTTTAAGGATAGTATTGCCGACTACGGATACTATATCGATTTCAAAAAAGTCCATCAAAATGTTGATGCAATAAAAGTTCAATTAAACATACTCAACTCACTCGTTGGTTCGCACGATATAGAGAATGATTTCGAGAAAATTATCAACGACTATCCAGAAACACTCAAATGTATTCCAATTCTTCTCGCCGTGCGCGAAAGCGAAATTCGCGCGATGGATGAAGACGGCGAATTCAACTATTGTTTTTCTTCTGCAAATTATTCAATTGAACAATACAAGACTTTTATGCGCAAGACGGGTCTTTTTGATTTGATATCAAATAGAATCGTCAATAATCTTGTAGATTATGTCACTGGCGTTGAAACTGGTCTTGATTCAAATGGACGCAAAAATCGAGGCGGCCATTTAATGGAGGATTTAGTTGAAGAATATTTACAGAAAGCCGGCTTCGTATCTGGGAAAACATACTTTAAAGAAATGTATAGAAGCGAAATTGAGAAAAAATGGAATATCGATTTATCAGCAATTTCTAATCAAGGAAAGGCAGAAAAACGTTTCGATTTTGTAGTAAAAACCGATAATATGATTTACGGAATTGAGACAAATTTTTACGGCAGTTCTGGTTCAAAGTTGAACGAAACGGCACGCAGTTATAAAACATTGGCAACGGAAGCCGATACGATTAATGGCTTTACGTTCGTGTGGTTTACGGACGGAAAGGGATGGAATAATGCCAGGAATAACCTAGAAGAAACATTCGACGTCCTAGATACCATTTACAATATTAAAGACTTGGAAGACGGAATCGTCGGAAAGGTCTTTAAATAAAAATGCCAGCAAAGCAAAAACCAACAATCAAGAAGTGGGAGCCAGAAGATTTCGAGCTCGAAATGACGAGCGTTTGGAGCTTTCCAAAGCGCGGAAACTGGGCGACGCATGATGCAAAATGGCGCGGAAACTGGTCGCCATATATTCCAAGAAATATCCTGCTCCGCTATTCAAAAGAGGGAGACTGGGTATTAGACCAATTTGCTGGTGGCGGCACTACGCTGGTAGAGGCAAAACTACTAAATCGCAACATAATTGGAATGGACGTAAATCCAACCGCACTTAAAAGATGCCGCGAAAAGGTCAAGTTCAAACACGAGGGAGCAGACGGTATAGTTAAGGTGTCAAAATGTGACGCACGTAATCTAAAACCGATTCCGGATGAAAGCATTGATTTAATATGTACGCATCCGCCATACGCGAATATCATACATTATAGCGAGGGCCAAGATATTCCACAGGATTTATCAAACTTTAAAGTTAATGATTTTCTGGAGCAAATGAAAAGCGTGGCATCGGAAAGCTACCGTGTATTAAAGTTTGGCAAATTCTGCGCAATCCTAATGGGCGACACGCGACAAAAAGGTCACGTAATTCCATTGAGCTTCAAAACAATGCGAGTATTCGAAGATGCCGGTTTTAAGCTTAAAGAAATAATTATGAAAGAACAGCACAATTGCCGAGCGACCGGATATTGGAAAACCAACAGCATTAAATACAATTTCTTATTACTCGCACACGAATATCTTTTTATATTCGAAAAATAGCGTCAATCGCTTCCCGAACTCCACACCCCGGACAAATCTCCGTCTTATTATCCTCACGTGATAGCGCAGGATAACCTACATAGTATTTGCAGCATTTGGGGCATTTGCGGCGCTTTTGACGAGCCTTCATAGATCCACCGAGCAAACATGCTCTAACCCGAACTTTCGACCTAAATCCTCCCACATAGCGTCCGGTGCATCTTCGCCGAGAACACGATAAAGCGCATAGTCGTAATCGACAAAAATCTTAGCGACTTCTTGAGGATTCACCATAAGCTGACAGAAATAGCCGGCCGTAGTTTCACCCTCGACCATAATTGGGTGGTCTTGCCCGTTTTCATTCGCGACGGACTCGTATTTCTCGCGCCACTTGCGAATCTCTTTTTGTACGACCGCGACAGCATCTTCTAACTTAATAGTCATAATAAACTCCTAAAATGTTTTGCGTATTTAAACTTACCTTCGCAAGAATTGCAAGTTTTCGAACTCTACCAAAAACAGGGGTAGAAATGACAAAGAAATGTTTGTTCATATATCTCCCCACACTTCCAAAACGCTTATGCTTGGTGTTTTCGAACTTATGTAATATACTTATGTTAATTGCGGTGCAGAGTTCTGCGCCTTTCTCCAGTGAGAGGGGGTAGCCCCTCATATTTTATGCGCAGATTCTGCACTACAAGTGATACTTGCC
>CAMKRV010000022.1 GCA_946415265.1 uncultured Candidatus Saccharibacteria bacterium
ATAGTGGCACCACATGGGGGAGTAGTAGTAATCATATATACATAAGTGAGGTAAAGATGGGCCACAAAGTAAAACAATCTTTAATGAGTAGTAGAATAGATTTCTTCTACTATGCTTTCCGTAATGTATTGTTAGTTTCTATTCCCCTGCTTATCATCTCTGCCCTTATTCTTGGTCTTAGCGTTTCTCGCTCTTCCGCTACCACCAGTCTAGCTACAGATAACTTCACTCTGTCTATACCTATCTCCTGTACTCTTGCTGCCAGTATTAAGGCTGGTGAGGAACATAGTATTTCTATGGTTAGTGGACAATATAAGTCAGATATTGGTAAAACCACTATGGATACCACCTGTAATGATCCTAATGGTTTTGTAGTCTATGCTATAGGTAGTAGCAATAATGAAGAAGGTAACAATAAACTAAAAGCCTTAACTCTAAGTGATACATACGATATAATATCCGGTATTGCAGAAAGTGGTAATACTTCTAACTGGGCCATGAAGCTTACTCCTATACCTAATGGAGACTTCACTCCCATTATAGATAATAACTATACTCAATATAGCATAGTACCAAATACTTGGACTAAAGTAGCCCATAAGAATCCAGGTACTACAGACATTACTAAGAAAACATCCTTCACTACTACCTATGCTGTATACCTAGAAAGCACTCAACCAGCCGGCACTTATAGAGGCCAAGTAAAATACGTCATGTTCCATCCATCTACTGCGGCAGAGCCCACTGATACTCTAGAGCATGCCTTTGCTCTAGCTGGCAAAAGTAAAGTCCAAGTTACAGATCCTATTACCGGACAATCTGGTAGCTTCTATAAAATGCAAGATATGACTACCAATATCTGCGAATCTACTACCCTAGTAGATGAACAAAACACTTTACAATTAGTAGACATTAGAGATAATAAACTCTACTGGATAACCAAACTTAAAGATGGACATTGTTGGATGACGCAGAATTTGGATCTGGACTTGTCTTCTGATGTAGCGCTTACGTCTGAGAATACGGATTTGAATGACAATTCGCTGTCAGACGCTTATAGCTTACATTATTCATACGACCCAAATACCAGAATTACTACTTGGACCCCACAGAACGCTACTAAACATTCTGCTACTGGGGCTGGAACTAACTGGGCTACCTCTAATAACGTAGCCTACTCTCTAGACCCGGGTGAATGGTATTGGGACGGAGACGACAGTACGCCAAACTGTAACTATCTCAATGCAAGTGTTGGTTGTACACACTTCACTCAAGATAGAACTAATGCCAATAGGCATCTATCCGTGGGTAACTACTATAACTGGTCTGCCGCAATAGCCAGTGATGATAGCAGTAGCCTGGCTAGTTCCACCTATGGTAGCGCTAGTGACCCAGATGCTATCAATAAAAACCCACAAAACTCTATCTGTCCTAAAGGCTGGAGATTACCTACTATATCTTATAAAGGTAACGTAGTAAATTCCACTAGCGAATTTGCCAGAATCAACGGTCTTTATAATAATGGCATTGCTAATAATGATAAGAAACTAATAGGTTCCCCTTTATGGTTTGTGCGGTCCGGCCGCGTCAACAACGACGATAGTCTCCTCGATCCAGGCTCTGGAGCGGACTATTGGTCTAGTACGGTCAACAATAGCAGCTACGCCTACTACCTGAGTTTCACGGCTACTAACGTTAGCTCGGCCAGCTATTACGACTGGATCTACGGCAGGTTCCTTGGGAGGTCTGTGCGCTGCGTAGCGCGCTAGCCTCCAGCGAGCGGCCGAAATCTATCCAGTAGAAATATTTATCGCCCCTGTAAAACTTGACATTTTACGCAATCTGTGCTACAATAAAAAGATATGGCGAATCGAAACAAACACTTAAACCCAAACCAAATTTACGAGCCTAAAAGATGCTGGGTAGGCGAAAGTCATAAAATTATTTACGGCACTCGCGAAGAAGCCGAGCTAGCCGCCAAGGTCGCCCAGTACGACCACCACTCCGGCCCACTCTCTGTCTACAAATGCGAATACGGCAACCACTACCATCTCAGTTCCACTTGAGAACGCTTGCATTTTTATGTCCATCATGATAAAATAGAAGCATATTCGAGAATACTCGCAACACCCTTTAGTCCATAGCTAAAGGGAACATTTTTTATTTATAGAGTTTTAGAAAGGCATTTTTAACAATAGCTAAATCTGATTTTGGCACTCTGCCAATCTTTTTGTATAATCTCGAAACACTAACTACCCTTATTTGACATAAAGCTGCAGTCTCTCTTTTTCCCTGGAATTCAAAACCAGCATACCAGGAACCGACTTTGTCTTGTGACGTGAGTGGCACACCCAGAAAGCCTAATTTGCTCAACTTTTTCAAAATCAGTATTGGTCTAGAAAATCTCTCACTTTTGCCATTAATTTCTACACCAACATTTTTTCCCATCGCACACCACCATATTTCTCCCTCATTTATGGTAGGGATTTTGCCTAGGGTATGTACCTTCTTCTTTATTTCAATCCAGTCGTCAAAATCATCCATCTTATCGTCTTCCAGTATTTGGCGCTTTAGGGAGAGTTGCTGGCTCCAAAGTGTTGAAAATCTCGCCGCTAGCTTCGCCAAACCCTTCTAAATTTAGCAATACCTCTACCCCTTCTCCACGTACATCATCGCCTAGTGGTATCAAAGTCAGCCTATTCTCTACTCCGCCATGTAGGCCGCTAATCGTAATTTCGGTTTCTTCCGTTACGCCCAGAATCGTGTCGTTTAGTACTACCAAGGTACGAGTACCATTTGTGTCAAATTTTATCCTCACGTCATCATTGACTTGTTTCATCTCAGTAATCTCTAAAGTCGGCAGTGTAGCGGGGTTAGTATTTTCTTCTACTCGTGGCAAACTATCGTAGCGCTCAATAATGTAATCGGTTAGTAGACTTAGTTCATTCAAATTCGTCACTACTAGGCCGTCCGTTTGCTGGGCCAAATCATTATAATAACTACCGTAGCTAGAAGTGGTGATAATATAGAAATTTACTGGGTCTATTGTTTTACTGAGTCGCACCACTTCGTCAAAAGTCATTCCGTCGCGGTCTGGCGAAAGAAAATTCGCATCAGTTAATACTACTAATGATTTTGTCGCACCATATTTCCAATTCAAACTCTGCATAGTGTGGAAAGATGCTGAAAGTAATGACTCTGGCGTATCACCGCCTCCGTCTGCGCGAATAGTCGCTAGTTTGTTTTCAAATACTTCCAGTGTGCAAGTTTCAAAATTACAATGTTCCACCGGCGTATATGGGTCGACCAGGTCGCGATAATCAAATAGCGCCACGCGTCCACCTGAATTTAAAGTCTCTGTAGCCAGGCGCAAAGCTTCAGCCTTGTAGCTATTTATCATGCTGGCCATCGAGCCAGTAGAATCTATCAAAAATGCCGTATCATGCGGTGAAGAAACTTTGTTTTCTATGCCAAAAATTTTGGTGATCTTGTCGAAAATTACTCGCGAAGCGTCCTCGTACAAATTATCCGCCACATAGCCAACGTGATCACTTATGCTTAGACGCGAACTACAGAAAATATCACGCTTATTACACCAGGTGCCTACTTTGCCAACCAAAGCTTCTGGCTCGTATGGGACATATGCACCGAGTAGCCCTTTGTATGCCTGACAATCCGGTACATACATGCGGTAGTCCGACAAATTCTCGCCCCGGCAAGCCGCTGGTATTAGACCTTTGCCTTCCGGCAAATAGATTTTTGGGTCACCAAAAGTTGCAGCGTAGATTAAGCGACCTGTATTTAAACTACTCAAAGCTTTCGATACCACCATCGCACCCTGTGAATATCCGCCTATTACATATTTAGTACCAGGGCAACTGGCGCTATTTATCATCTTGGTTAAATTTTTCACGCCAGTGTTCACGCTATCGCCAAATTCATACGCATCCCCCGCGCCGAAAAACGCTCCCAAAGTCACACCTATATTATCTGCGCCTACGCCCACCGCTGGATAATCTAAATCTATGAATTCGTATTTTAGCACCGTGGTGGATAATTTACTTTCTATGGTAGATTTGTATTCTAGGTAATTTTGGTCTGCCCATCTTTCCCCGCCGGAGCCACGCGCAAATACTACGCGTACGTCTGGACAACCTTCGGCCTGCACGGCTAGGCGCGGTAATACTGAGCCAACTAGCGCTAAAGCCGCCGCCAAATATCTAATTTTTATTTTTCCATTCTTTTTACCTATGCTTTTTTGGCGAATTTTTCGCACCTCGCTCTTGCCCACGTTTTTATTTTTCTCTCGCAGTTTTGTTGGCATAATTTGCTCCCATTTTAATTGTTTGGGGATTATAGTCATAAATCGTCCAAAAATTCAACCCCCACCGAGATTTCCGTGCTATAATAGGGGAAATTGGAGGAAATATGGATCAAAAACAGCGCGAGTGGGACGAATATTTTATGAAAATTGCCGAAACGGTTGCGGTTAAAAGTAAGGATCCGTCTAGCAAAATGGGCTGCGTAATTGTAGATAAAAACAAACGTGTAGTGTCGCTCGGCTATAATGGTATGCTGCAAGGCGCCGATGAATCTAAAATGACTTTAAGCGAGCGCCCGATGAAATATTATTTTGCTATTCACTCCGAAATGAACGCCATACTTTTTGCTCATCAAGATCTCACCGGCTGTACCATTTATAATCGCGTTGCTACTTGTGAAAATTGTCTGAAATATTGTCTCCAAGCCGGCATCAAACGCTTTGTTTATAAAGATTTGCGTGTTCACTCACACTCTTCCGATCCGTCAAAATCCATGACCAACGTAGAAACCGATGAGGCCGTAATTCGTTTGCTTAGCTCCATGCCGGAAGTCCAGACATTAAATATTGGCAACGGCAAAACCTACATAGAAGATATCCTATCTTCCTACCCAGAAGATTCCGCCGAGTATACCCGCCTCGCCAAGTGGATTTAGCAAAATCTGCATGCTATAATTATATATAATGGGTTTTCTAAAGACTAAGAAAAATAAAATTATATTTTTCTCAATTATTAGTGTGGTTTTAATAGCTGCTATTACAGTGACAATAGCCATGCTTTTACTATCCAGAGTTGATTATGTCTTGGTGGAGAACCCTGTCTATGAAATCAACACAGAAAATCCAGCATCTTCTCTATTTTCCGAAGTAAAAATCGGCACACTAAAAGACTCAGATGCATTACTGGATACAAAAAATATTGGTGAAAAGTCTCAAGAAGTCACTATCGTAAACCAACTTGGCACGGAAACAGTCTTGGATGTTATATATAATGTGAACGACACTATTCCTCCTACTATCACCGGCGATGAAGAGTTATCATTTATCGCTGGCGATGAAACAGATATCCTAGGAAAGTTTACGGCAGAAGATAATTCTAATCAAGAAGTTGCGCTTTCTATTGATGGAGAATATGATTTAGCTAAGGCCGGCGAATATATTATAAACATTGTCGCCGAAGACCAATCTGGAAACAAAACCCCCAAGCAAGTTGCCATAAAAGTTGCTGAACCACCACGCCAAATAGTCTCTCATCCCACTTCCTCGGGTGCACCATATTATATAGAGGTCAATCGTCAACAAAATGTGGTAATAGTATATTCAAAAGATCAAAATGGCAATTATTCTAACATTGCCAAAGTCTTTGTTGCGTCTACCGGTGCGCCTGGTTCCGAAACTCCGCTTGGCACTTTTACCACCTCGGATCGCTATGAATCTCTGTATCTTGTTGGCAATGTTTGGGGGCATTATACTGTAAGAATCAGTGGCCCATACTTTTTCCACTCGGTACCATATTTTACCAAAGGTGCGCCCTGGGATAATCTAGAATATTTAGAATATAACAAACTTGGTAACGGTGCTTCTGCCGGCTGTGTCCGGCTAGCCGCCGCCGATGCTAAATGGATTTACGACAACATCGGTTACGGCACTACCGTCAAAATCTATGATTCTGACACTCTTCCTGCCGGTGTGGTTAAACCTACCGCTATAAAAATAGACGAAAACAGCCAAAATAGGGGCTGGGACCCTACGGACCCGGACCCTGCCAATCCCTGGCGCTAAATTAACTTATCCAGGTCGGCACAAAATAACATAAGATAATCAACGCGGCAGACATAACTAAAATCGCAATAATAAACCACATGAATTTTTGCCACTTATTGAAGGTCGCTGCCGGTTTTTTGTGGAAGAAATTAGAAAAGCAAGCATACATAATTACAGTGGACAAAATTATACTTCCTGCGCCAAGCGAAAGATACGCCACTGGGTGAAGAACATTGTCGCTTGGTGTAGTGGTTTGTTGTGTGGTGTCGCCCGGGAAACCTCCGCCGCCCATCGGTCCACCTTCAAATCCTTCCATGCTCTCTGGCGGCGTAGGTGGTTCGCAATTAGCTTCGCTACCCTCACTTTCTTCACAGTTCATTTCGGGCATCTCGCCCATTTCTCCCGGCCCTGCCGGCATTGCGCCATTTTCGCCACTCTCAGTATCACTGGTTGGTTTTGTCGGCGGCGTAGTTTTGGCAGTGTTATTCGTTTCGTCCACCCGCTTTGCAATAGTTTCAGTATTTTCTTCGTCCATATTTTCTCCTTTATGGTTTTATTATAAAAAAGAAACCTTAAAGACAAATTAAAATTACCAAACAATTGGGGCTAAGCCATTTTTTTCCAAAAAATTATTAGTTTTAGAAAAATGATGATTACCGAAAAACCCAGCGTGCGCCGAAAGTGGCGATGGATGCGGCGATTCCAAAATCAAATGTTTTTTACTATCTATTAAAGGTTTTTTGTTCCGCGCGTCTCGTCCCCACAAAATAAACACCAAGTGTGGACGCGTGTCGTTTAGATATTTAATTACTTCTGTAGTAAAAATTTCCCAGCCCTTGCCGCGATGTGAGCCAGCCTTGTGCGCTTCTACAGTTAGTACGGTATTTAGCAGCAACACGCCTTGTTTTTGCCAATTTCTCAAACTTCCTGTAGGGTTGGCATGCTTGCCAATATCCGCATCAATTTCCTTATAGATATTAATAAGTGATGGCGGTATTGGCTGCCTGGGTGGCACGGAAAATGCCAGACCTTCCGCCGCGCCTGGTGTATGATACGGATCTTGCCCCAGTATTACTACTTTCACTTCATTCAAATCTGTGGCAAACGCTGAAAATACCAACTCTTTTCGCGGAAAAATCGTTTTATGTTCGTATTCTGCGTGCAAAAAGTCCGACAATTCTTTAAAATATGGCTTCTCAAACTCTGTCTTTAAAAACGGTTTCCAACTCTCGTGCATATTTTCATTATATGATAAAATAAGAAAAAGAGGTAAAAATGGCGAAGCTATATTTCAGGTATGGTGCTATGGGGTGTGGCAAAACAATGCAACTTTTGCAGGTCGCTTTCAATTATGAAGAACGTGGCCATAAAGTCTGTGTAATCAAACCAGCTACAGATACTAAAAACGGCACCAAGCTGCTTACCCGCATCGGTCCAGAGCGTGAAACGGATTTCTGCTTTGATCGCAATACAGATTTATTCAAGGAGATTTCTCAAAATTATGCCGACGTCCATTGCGTGCTTGTAGACGAATCTCAGTTTCTTACCCCTGTCCAAGCAGATCAATTAATGAAAGTAGTTACTAGGCTAGATATTCCAGTTATGGCTTATGGGCTCAGGCTCAATTTTCGCCTAGAAGATGGCGGTTTTGAAGGTGCCACTAGATTGCTTCAGATTGCGCATGACATTGAGGAAATTAAGACAATTTGCGAATGTGGCCGCAAGGCTACCTATAACGCTAGATTTTTAAATGGTAAATTGGTGGCTGACGGCCCAGATGTTTTGATAGACGACGGCACTATAGACATAGAATATCGCGCTATTTGTCCGGCTTGCTATGAAAAATATCTTGAAGAAAGCGCGTCTTGTTCTTCCGAAAATACCCCTGTTAAAGTCAAAAAGGAGAAAAAATAATGTATATCGTAATAGAGGGTCAGGACGGCACCGGAAAATCTACTCAAGCCCGCCTTTTACAAGAGTATTTTGAAAAACAAGGTAAAGAAGTGGTGGTGATGGACGAACCAGACGGAGACCTCCCTCAGGCGCACGAAATCCATGATTTAATTTTGGTGCAAGGCAAAGAATATAATCTTGAGCCGATGACAAACGTCCTACTTTTTACCTCAGCTCGTATTGAACTTTGGAAAAAAATCGCCGAACCAGTGTTAAAACGTGGCGGCATAGTAGTTTCGGCTCGTAATTATTGGTCTACGCTAGCGTATCAGGGCTACGGTGAAGGTGTTTCGCGTGGAAGAATAATCCGCATCACTAAAGACTCGTTGCCTGAAAGATATTATCGCCCAGACAAAAGTTGTATTTTGACTGTGTCGGATAAAATTAGATTATCCCGCCAAGGCTATCGCGGCAAAGCTACTGAAACATTTGAAGCTAGGAAGGATGATTTTCAACAAAAAGTTAATAATGCTTACCCAAAAATTGCCAAAGATTTCAACATCCCAACCATCGATGCTTCTGGCACTATTGAGGAAGTTTTTGAAAAAATCAAGCAAACTTTCAATATCTAGACTGCTTCCCGCGGTGGGAATTTTCTGAAAATATGGTATAATATATAAATATGTTAGTTTCTGACTATAATTATGATTTACCAGAGGAAAGAATTGCTAAGTTCCCGCCAGAGGAGCGTGGCTCTACTAGGCTGTTAGTTTTAGATCGTAATACTGGCTCAATTCAGGATAGCCACTACCGTGATCTGGCCGATTTTTTAAACCCAGGCGATGTCTTAATTTTGAACGATACTCGCGTCATGCAATCCCGCCTATTTTGCCACTTACCAGATGGCCGGAAGCGTGAATTGGTGGTACTAGAAAAACACGGCAACGAACCACAGCGGGTAATGTACCGCGGAAAGCTGCACGACGGGGATGTATTGGAAGTAGAAAATCAAAAAATTGCCATTGTTAAAATACTCGGAAATGGCATTGCCGAAGTTTTGTCAGAAATCCCGCTAGCGGACCTGGCCGAAAAATACGGCACCGTTCCCTTGCCGCCATATCTCCACCGCGACGCAGAAGAAAGCGACAAAAAGCGCTACCAAACCGTATGGGCTAAAGAGATGGGCTCCGCCGCCGCGCCCACGGCCAGCCTCAATATGACGGAAGAATTGCTAGAAAAATTAAAGCAAAAAGGCATCATTATTAAATATCTTACTTTACACGTAGGCCTTGGTACCTTTTTGCCAATTCGCACCGACGAAGTAGAGGGCCACAAAATGCATTCGGAGTGGTTTCATATTCCGGAAGATACGATTACTGCTATCAAAGAGGTTAAAAATCAAAATCACCGCGTGGTGGCATTGGGCACCACCGTCGCTCGCACTTTAGAATATTATGGCAAAACCGGTAAGACCGAAGGTGAAGACGACATTTTTATTTATCCAGGCTTCAAATTTACCGTAATAGACGCACTGCTTACCAACTTCCACGCTCCCAAATCCACGGTATTAATGCTGGCCAGTGCCTTTGCCGGCTGGGACCATCTAAAGAATGCCTACGTCCACGCCGTAGATGAAAAATACAATTTCCTAAGCTACGGAGATTCAATGTTGATATGCTAAAGTTTGACATAGAAAAACGTGATGGCTTGGCACGGGTAGGCACAATTCATACTCCACATGGCGACATCAAAACTCCAGCTTTCGTAGGTGCTGCCACGCGCGCCACGGTGAAGGCTCTCACTATGCAAGAAATGCGCGACCTAGGTAGCCAAGCCATTCTTGCTAATACTTATCATCTAATCCTCCGCCCCGGCACGGACTTAATTAAAGAAGCTGGTGGCCTAGCCGAATTTAGCAGCTGGCACGGCCCCACTTTTACTGATTCTGGCGGTTTCCAAATCTTTTCCCTGCCCAATGTTAAAATTTCCGAAAATGGCGTAAAGTTTAAATCTCATATCGACGGCGCCAACTTTGAAATTACTCCTGAATCTAGTATGCAAGCCCAGTGGGCGATTGGTGCGGATATTCATATGGCGTTTGACCACCTGGCTAAGTCGGAAAATTACGCAGATATGAAAGTGGCGATGGAGCGCACCCATGCCTGGCTAGACCGTTGTGTAACAGAGAATGAGAAACTTGCCACCGCCGCACGCGAAAATAATGAAGTGGAGCAATACTTATATGCTGTGGTTCAAGGCGGCACCTTTAACGACCTACGTGCAGAGTCCGCCAAATATTGTGCGTCCAAAAATCCCGATGGTTTCGGTATAGGTGGTGTATTTACTGCTGACGGTATGGCCGAAATGCTTCAAACCGTAAACTCAATTCTTCCCGAAAATAAGCCACGCCATCTCCTTGGCATGGGACAAGAGCCAATAGACTTATTTGTTGGCGCCGAGTTTGGCTGTGACACTTTTGACTGTGTTGGCCCCACCCGCATGGCCCGCAATGGCTCGCTTTATACCCTGGATGGTCGCATCAATATTAAAAATGCCAAATACAAGCACGACTTTACCCCACTAATGCAAGATTGCAATTGTGAATGTTGCAATAATTATACTCGCGCTTACCTTCATCATCTTTTCAAAACAGATGAAATCACCGCCAAAGTCCTAGCCAGCATTCATAACGAGCATTTTGTAGTCCACACCGTAGACCAAATCCGCGCTTCCCTCCTAGATGGCACCTTCGCCGACTATAAACAAGAATTCCTTTCCCGCTACTACGGTAAAACTTTATAAAGTTTTCAGCTTAGGCGATGTAGGGGGTTGAAATTTTTTATCAGTTGCAATACAATGCTCTGCAGACAATCTTTGGCGAGAAAGGAGTAGAATTTACCTTTAATAATCTGACGGTAGAAAGGAGAAGGTTTCTTGATGACGTTTTCAATCATTCTGGGACGGTTACACGTAACAGTAAAATTGAAAATCGCTCCCAGAAAGAAGCGATAATTCAAAAACCTTAATTAAATTCTAATCTAAAAGACTGCGAAAGTCAAGTCAAAAATTGTCTAACCCGTCAGGTACCGTCCAGAGGGCCAGGCCCCGCGGGCGGTTTTTTGTGCTCAAAAACCTATACAAAAGTAAAATATTTGTGCTATACTAAAAATGCAATAGTTAGAAAATTTAATAAGACAGCGTGTATTTTATACATCGTTGCCGTATAAATCAGAATTGGCATCGTGAGGATGTTAGATTTATACGGCAACGCTGGATAATTTTCTAACTATTGCACCCCTTGCGGTGCCATTTTTGTTAATCCCCATTAATATAGTGGCACCA
>CAMKRV010000023.1 GCA_946415265.1 uncultured Candidatus Saccharibacteria bacterium
AGTAGTGTTGAAGAAAATATATGCTCCAGAATTTAAACTAGAATTTTTCTTAATGAATTGCCCTGCTACTACCTTATCGGCGTCGGGGCCAGATAATTCCGCCGTGGCCGTCACTGCTCCAGAATTTAGAGCGCTTACTACTGAATCCTTATCTTTATAGGTGTGCACAGCAAAACTATCTAACAGAGCGCGCCCTTTATAATAATTTGGATTAGCTGAAAGGTAATAGACTTTCTCGTTCCCGCCTGCCGCAGACTGTAAAGCATTAAAACTGAATGCCCCGGAAGTCACCGGCGTATTAGAAAAAGTATCCTCTATTAAGGTTTTTGGATCGGCGTCATCTAATTCATGTTTTGGCACAATTGGGATATTGAGTGCCGAAATAAAATCTGCGTATACGGAAGGCAAAGTAAATACTATCTCCCCATTTTCGTTTTCCGCCACTTTAACATTTGCTAAATTTGAATCATATATAGAATTCACCGAAGGGCTTTTAATTAAATCTATCGTAAATAATACATCTTCGTTGGTGAGTGGTGTGCCATCGGACCACTTTAAGTTATCGCGTAATTTTACTGTCCAAACTCTGCCACTTTCGCTTGGCAAAATAGAAGCTGCCAACCCTATACCCGGATGCCCAGAATAATCTATCGTAGCGAGTGTAGCAAACATTAAGCGGCTCAGCGTTTTTTCGCTATTGGTGGTAGCAAAAAGTGGATTTAGCGAGCTTACGTCACCAAGAGTGGCTTCAGTATAAGCACCACCACTACTAAAGACATCTTCAGAATAAGTATCTCTAAACCAGATAGATTGCGTCACCGCTAGCATAATTAAAGCCGCCACTAGTAAGCTCCACTCTAGCACTAGTAGCCGGATGTTTTCAATATGCGAAATCCGCCCAATCAAATTCTCTTTGATGTGTTCCTTGCCTTCATTGCTGGCCTTCAAAGATACACGTGAAAACTTCCGTACAAATTTTTGCCCACGCTTTTTGATAGAATCTGCCATATTATGCCGGAATTAATAATAGTCCCAAAATAGATAATACAAATATCACCGCAAATACAATTGTCGCGATAAACAAAGATTTTTCTAATCCACGACGCGTAGTGTATAGTTCGCCAGAACTACCAAACCCTGCGCCAAGTGATGCGCCGCGTTGTTGTAATAAAATCAAAAGAATTGTTAGAATTGCTGAAACGAAGGTAACAACTTCTAGAAAACTTCCTATTTGCATAAAATAACTCCTACGGCTATTTTAGCATACCTTTTCGTTTAAGTAAACTGTGATAGGTAATCGCAAAGCGGTGGCTCTCTTCGTCTACTCTTGCAATTAAGCGCGCAATATGGGAACTGGACGGCAGGTGCAATAAGTCTTTACCGGGTACTAAAATTTTTACTCCCGCGCTTTTAGAGTGGTCACCAGACTTATCACGTCCAATCACTGGTATATTGTATGGCTCCACTAGTGGTAAAATCACGTTTACTTGTGTGGCGCCACCATCCAAAATTATAAGATCTGGAAAATCCCACTCTTTATGTTTGAGTCGCCGCGTGATAACCTCCTTCATGCTTTTAAGGTCGTCATTGGTGCTGGTGCGGATTTTAAACTTCCTATATTCACTGCGCGCCGAGGCGCCATTGATAAATACCACCATACTGCCTACGGTATCCGTACCAGATTGGTGCGAAATGTCATAACCTTCTAGTCGTCGTGGCGGTTCTGACAGTCCCAATAATTCCTGGAGTTGTTTCAAAGCTTGATCAGACGAAATATCCAAAAATTCCTTATCAGAAAACACAATTTTTTTCTTCAACTCTTTTAACCCCATTAATTGATCGCGCGCTTCGGCAGCCAATTCATAATTCCCCGCCGCAGCTTCTTCGTGCATAGTCTTTTCTAATTCTTTTAAGAGCTTTTCTCGGTCGCCCTCTAAATAGCGCATTAATTTTCGCAAGTTTCGTTTGTAATCTTTAGGCGTGGTTTTGCCAATCTCTATGCCCGGCGTCAGCCCCAAATCTGTATCCAAGGTTTTCTTGCCTGTATAAGGCTTTACGTAATGCGGGAACACTCGGCGCAATATCCGTACTGCTTTCTCTACGGCAGACTTCCCATAAAACGGCCCAATATAAGTAGCCTTATCATCTACTGGGTTTCGCGTAAAAGATATATACGGCACCTCTTCGTTCATACTAATCCGTACGTAGCTTACAGTTTTGTCGTCGCGCAGTAATATATTCCATTTTGGCATATAGCGTTTTATCATTTCGGATTCTAGAAATAATGCATCCATTTCGGTGTCTACCGTAATCCAGTCTGTATCATTAATCTCCGCTACAAGCGCCGCAGTTTTTACGTCTTTTTTGGATTTCTGGAAATATTGCCGCACGCGATTTTTGAGCACGGCTGCCTTGCCCACATAGATTATCTCCCCAGCGGCATTTTTGTGAAAATAAACCCCCGGGTCCACCGGGAGTTTATTTAGTTTTTGTTTTAAAGCCTCGTTCATACTTTAATTATATCACACTTATGGATATTTGTCAATCGTCTACGTCAAACGCACTAGGCTCCAGCTGGTAAGCTATACATGCTAGACATAATTTCCTGAATTACGTCAGAAAAATTCTTATATTCTTCTGGCTCTGGTACGTTGACATTGGTCGGATAAGAGAATCCAAGATCTATTGTCATTGTCCCCTCGCCGTTATTTAGATTGGATGTCAGATATAAGCGGGTGAAATTATTGTCGCCGTCCACCTCAGCATAAATCTTTGGCATGACATCCACCATTTTTGCTACATCGTCTTCACTCACGCTCACATTGTTCGTCCAGCCCAAGCAAGAATACAGGTTCGCTGTCATTTCAGAGTTTTGAATAGAGTTCACGAAGTTCGCAAACTTTTCGCTATTTACGCTCACTTGGTAGACTGGATGGTTTTTACTGGCAAGACTCACGTCTTTATTCGTAGAAGAAATGAACGGATATTTGCTATATAGCTCAATCGCACTATTACTATTGGTATTAATATCGCTCACCAGATTCGTTATGCAGCTAATATTGCTATTGGCTGTTATCCCGCCCGAAAGCATATTTAGCTCATCTACTGATACCTTTAGCCACTCGCCATCTACCACTTTTATTACTCCAGCTAGTGAAGCAAAATAAGCTATAGTATTGGCATCCAGCACATTTTGTCCGCCGTCCAGTACGTTTAATTTGGTGTCATCAATTTCTGTTAAATTGCAATTTTCCCCATCCGCACAAGTGAGAGCTTGTATTTCTGTCGTCTGGCACACTGCATCCTCACCACAATCTATTTGTCCTGGCATTTGATTAGATAAATTCAAAAGGTACAAAATCCCAGAATCTTCCAACGCGCTAGTGGCGCCATCGATTTTGAAATAAAGATCACCATTTCCTGCATATACCTCGTCAAATTCTATATTAAAGTCACCCACATTGCGAATGGTGGCCGTTACATTGGCTACAGAATTATTTATCGCCGAGCTAGAAATTATTTTAGAATTCAATGCAATCTTTATATTCGAAACTGGCGAAAACTCATTATTTAGTGTAATATTAATGTCGCCATCAATTGCTACGTTGGTTGGAGCTTTGCCGTCCATGATTTTTTTCATAGCCGCAGTTACTGGATCTGTTTGATTCATCATTATGATCACAATTGCTGCCGCTACTCCACCAAGTATTAACACTACTACCGCCGCAACAATTCCGGCAATCAGTCCGGTTTTTTTCTTCTTGACTGGCGCGGCTTCCGCTGGGGCGGCCTTTTCCATCGGTCTATCTTCAGGTGCCAAAGAATCCACTTTAATAGTATTAGTCACCGGAGCGATTGGCTGCGCTGGTGTTTGCGTAGGTGTAGCGCCTGGTGTAGAATTCGCTATTGGCGTTGGCGCCACCGGACTAGGGTCCGGATTTGGCGCAGGGCTAGGTGCAGCGCTTGGCATCGGATTTGGCGCCGGTCCTGCTGCCGGAGTTGGATTAAGAGGGTTCGGCGTTTCCCCTGGGTTTTCGTTCATTAAAAACTCCTTCAAAATTATTACTCTTACGCCTATTTTAACATAAGAAATATATTTTGGCGACTTGTAATTCATAAAAACGTGATATAATTAAATTGCTAAAACTTGACAAAGAAAACGCATTGGCCGTTTTTAATACAGAATAAGCTGATAAATGTTGGCATCGTAAGGATACCGTCATCGGCTTAGTCTTATGGTTAATGCGGATTGTCGAGTTTTAGCACCCCTTGCGGTGCCATTTTTGCTAATCCCCATTAATATAGTGGCACCACATGGGGGAGTTAGTAGTAATCATATATAAGTGAGGTAAAAGATGGGCCACAAAGTAAAACAATCATTAATTAGTAGTAGAATAGATTTCTTCTACTATGCTTTTCGTAATGTATTGTTAGTTTCTGTTCCTCTTCTTATCCTTTCTATCTTTGTTTTCACTATTCCTCATTCATCTGCAGAAATAAGTAGTGGTACAGACAATATCCAATTAGTCTTATCTACCTCCTGCACTGTTAATGCAGTAGTCGCAATAGCACACGAAACCAGTCTCCATGGTGGCCAAAAGGATGATAATGTAGGCAATACTAAACTCGGTGCTTATTGTAATGATAATAATGGTTATAGCATCTATGCTATAGGTAGTAGTGGGGATATAGATGGTAATACAGACTTAATTAATACGGTAAATGAAAGCTATAATATCCATACTGGAGTATATGATAATACTGTTCAAACCAATCCATCATCCTGGGCTATGAAACTAACTGCCGGCACTGGTACTGGTGTAGACCCAACTACAGGAGGATCAGTGCCCACTACTCCACCTACTATCATTAATGGCTATGATAACTACAGTGCTATACCAAACGTCTATACCCAAGTAGCTAAAAGAACATCCGGTACTAGTATGATAACAGATAGTGACGCTTCAGGATCATATCTAAACACTACTTATCAGATTTATGCCAATTCCTATCAACCTGCCGGTACATATAATGGTAAAGTAAAGTATGTAATAGTACATCCGAATAGTAATCATAACACCATCCCAGACTTAGATACTGCCTTTGCTGCAGCTGGTAAAACGAAAGTCTATGAAGATGAGAGCGGTTCCTACTACGCTATGCAGGATATGGACTCTCAAATATGTAGTCTTGTAGGTGATACTGGCACAAGTACCGCCACGCAGTTGGTAGATACTAGAGATAATAACCTCTACTGGGTAGCCAAACTAGAAGACGGTAAATGCTGGATGACTAGTAACTTAGACTTAGATATAGGTGGCTTATATACCGAGCCACTCAATTCCAATAACACAGATATTAGCACCACCGCATCCGGTAGTGGTATCTATGCGGATGGCTATACTGAGAAGGATGGTGTCTGGACTTGGACTCCAGCCTCTACCGCTATTACTTCTAGCTACTACATTTCCAACACTTCTGTTAGGCCATCTGCTTGGCCAAATAGCAATACTACTCCATACTCAGCTGAAGGCGGTGATACTTACTATTGCACCTCTAATACCACCGGCAATGATACAAGATATAATTCACTCCAAGCCTGTAAAAACGCAAGTCATACAGAAGATGAATGTAAACGTTACTTTGCTGGTAATTACTATAACTGGACTGCAGCTATAGCATCCAATAATTCTAGTAGTCTCACTGAACAATATTCTAATGCCCCTAATTCTATTTGCCCCAAAGGGTGGAGATTGCCTATAGCTACTAATGCCGACCAATCCATTTATGAGTTTGGAGAAATGCTATATAGGCAAGGAATAACAGCACAAAAAATAGGGCGTCCAGTGAATTATACTACTAATGGGTTTAATAATATTCGCAAAGCACCTCTGTGGTTTGTACGGTCTGGCTATATCGATGGCGGTACCCTGAGCGTTCCCGGCGTCCGCGGCTACTACTGGTCTAGTACGGTTAGCAGTAGTACCTACGCTTACTACCTGGTCTTTAATAATATTGATATCTACCCAGCCGGCAACTACTACAGGTTCTACGGGTGGTCTGTACGCTGTATTGCTCGCTAGACAGAATCTTGGCAGCTAAATCCTGCCAAAAAGTATAACAGTAATGTATGTTATAATATGCTTATGGATAATTATACGATTTCTGATATTAAAGCAAGACAAGTTTTGGATTCACGGGGCAATCCCACGGTGGAGGCCGAAGTGTTTTTGGAAAACGGCGCTTTTGGTCGGGCTATTGTGCCATCCGGTGCGTCCACCGGTACACTAGAAGCTCTGGAACTTCGCGATGGCGATAAATCGCTTTACGGTGGCAAGAGTGTGTTTAAGGCCGTCTGGAACGTAAACTCCAAAATCAAAGATGTGTTAGTGGGCAATTCTGCCGACCCGCGTGCGGTAGATCAGCTAATGCTAGAACTAGATGGCACGGAAAACAAATCCAATCTTGGCGCCAACGCGATTTTGGCTGTTTCCCTGGCCAATGCCAAGGCTAACGCTCGCGCTCGCAAAATGCCATTTTACAAATATATTGCCGAACTGGCCGGCACTACTAGTAAGATGTCTATCCCCATGCCGATGATGAACGTGATGAACGGTGGCGAGCACGCCTCGTGGGCAACAGATTTCCAGGAATACATGATAGTTCCTAAAGGCGCTGGTAATATTGCCGAAGCTGTGCAGATGGGTGCTGAAGTTTTTCATGCCCTGAAAAAAGTTTTGGAGGAACGCAACTATCCTACCACCGTAGGCGATGAAGGTGGCTATGCGCCAAAAGTGCGTGATGGCAACAACGAACCTCTAGAATGCATCAAGTATGCCGTAGATAAAACTAGATACGAATTCGGCAAAGATATTGCCATCGCCATGGATATCGCTTCTAGCGAGTTTTACGACAAAGACCACTACGTCCTAAAAACTAACGGCGATTGGAAGTCCGCCGACGACCTAATTAACTGGTATACCTGGATTATTGATAACTATCCAGTAGTGTCTATCGAAGATGGCCTCGCAGAAAACGATTGGGCAAACTGGAAGATTATGACCGAACGTCTCGGCGACCGTATACAATTAGTGGGCGACGATTTATTCGTTACTAACGTGAAACTTTTGGAACGTGGTATTACGGAAAAGGCCGCCAATGCTATACTGATCAAGCCAAACCAAATCGGTTCGCTTTCCGAAACCATCGATGCGGTGCTTTTGGCGAAAAAATCTGGCTACAACACTATTATGTCGCATCGCTCCGGTGAAACTGAGGATGTGTCTATCGCGCATCTTGCCGTGGGGCTTGGTACCGGACAAATTAAAACTGGTTCCCTTTCCCGTAGTGAACGCATTGCAAAATATAATGAATTAATCCGTATTGCCGAGAGTAATTCTAGGTTAGGTTTAGTGAATCCCTTTTAATAGAGGATAGGAAACTACTTTTTGTTAGTATAATGAGATTTAGGTCAGATTTATTTGACGCAATTTATACAACTTAGCAATGAAAAATGTCCTTAGCGAAGCGGCTAAAGACATTTTTCTTGCCCTATATTGTATAAATTACAAGACAAAAAAGTCCAAGCTGACAAAAAGTAATTTTTCTATTCTCTAGAAATAGCACTTGCTTCACGGAATCCATCATAATAATTCTCAGAAATCTTTGGATGTCCAATTTTGTTTGCTGCTTTCACGACTTCTGTTACGTCGTTGGTGATTTTGAAAATCCCCGCATCTTTTATATTAATCAGTTTAAGTATCATCATTTTGCCAATTATTTTGTCAAAACCTTTCCAAAAATCCTTGCCAATTAGAAATACCGGCATTTTTGGCATTTTGGCTTCCTGCATTAAGCATAAAATTTCAGAAAGTTCATCCATCGTCCCAAATCCACCTGGGAAAAATACGAAAACTTTTGCCGCCATTGCCAGTGATACTTTACGTGCAAAGAAATATTCAAAAGTAATGCAGTCCGTTAAGTATGGGTTGGGAAATTGTTCGTGCGCTAAAGTGATATTTAGTCCGATAGACCTACCACCTAGTTCATACGCGCCATGATTGGCAGCTTCCATAATCCCCGGGCCGCCGCCTGTTATTACTGTATGTCCGTTCTCCGCCAGTAAGCCACCTAGTTTTCGCGCCATTTTACAGTATTTATTATCTTGTGGCAGTCTGGCCGAACCAAATATTGTCACACCCTGAGAAAACGAACGTACCGCTTGTAGTCCCTGCCCCAAATCCCTAGCATAGGCATTGGCCCGCTCTAAATCTGCGATAGATAATTTTTTGAGTAACTCTTCTTCTGTTTTTAGCATAATAATCCTTATAATTTCTGAATTGGCATTGGATGTAAAGGCTCATCGCCAAAGAGTGCACCTTTATTAGCTCCAAGTTTGGAGACTACCGCGGTAGAATTAGCGGAAGCAAATATCAGCGAACTTCTAAAACTTTTGCCGCTAGCCAAATGTGCCAAAAATCCCGAGCCAAAGGCGTCACCCGCCCCAGTAGCATCCTTTACTTTGCGGTCTTCGTAAATACCGAATCTATAGATTTCCGTTCCATTTCCGGCAATGCCGCCCATTGGGCCATCGGTAATAATCACAGTTTCTACATAATTGTTTAGTCGGTATAATAATTCTGTTAGCATTACGCCCGGTACAATTTTGGCTGCTTCAGATTTGTTTACATTTAAGACATCTACATATTTTAATAAATTGATTAGTCCTTTAGTGCTTGCTAATTCTCTTACTCCAGGATTAAACATCACTTTCGCACTAATATCATGCGCCTTCTTAAAGAAACGCGTCAAAGTGTCCATGTCGCCCCGCAAAGTTGTAGTGTACAGCCAATCTGGCTGAGCCAAATCTAAATCGTTCTCAGAAAAATTGCCAAATTGTTCACTCGCGCCGCGGCAAGTTAAAATCGTGCGCTCACCACTTTTACTATCTAGTAATACCACTGACGTGCCCGTAGTTTTACGTTCTAAATAATTTATATAACTCGTATCTATGCCTTCACGGTCCAATACGCGTACCACTGCCGCACCAGCTGGGTCGCGGCCAATGTTGCCTAGGAAAATAGCTTCGTGTCCGTGCCTTGCAAAAGTAATTGCCGAGTTTACGCCGCCACCGCCTACTTCGTAAGAAATCTTATCAATATCAACTTTTGATCCTACTAGCACCTTGCCAAAAATCGACTCATTACCAATATTGGTTGGCGTCAAATCATCATGGTCCACCAAATATATATCCTGCAACGCTGCGCCTAGCGAAACAATCCTAGCCATTAAAGCACCACTCCATTTTTGTCAATTTCAGCTACTAACTCTTGGAACGCTTCGGCTGGATTCGGGGCATTAGATATTGCTGAGCCTACATTTATTACGTCTAAATCTGCATGAGCCAGTGCACGCACATTGTTGATATTAGCGCCACCGTCCCAACCAATTTCTACCTCCGGTTTCATGCTGCGCACTAAAGCAATCTTTTCCATCTGCATTAAATCTGCCTGCCCGCCCTGCACACCTAGCTGGCCAGCAAAAATCAACACGTGGTCTGCCGCATCTATATATGGCTTCACATTGCCTGGATAAGTAGACGGCAAAAGTGCCACACCTACCTTGATGCCGGCATTTTTTAGTGTCTCAAAAATTGGTAGTAGATCTTCGTTCGTTTCGGCATGAAAAATACATAAAGAAGGACTAAGTTTTAGAATAGTGTCAATATGATCAGAAGGCCGAGCGACCATTAAGTGCAAATCCGCCTCCCAGTTTTTTGGCCACCACACATTGGTAATATCCAAAGTCTCAGTGGGGGCAAAAACTCCATCCGTAACATCTATTTGCACACGGCGCGTAAAAGAATTAATAGTTTCTACTTTTTCGCGATACTCTTGTTTATTGTCGGAGAGAATTGTTGGCACAATTGATACGGTTCTAATCATAATCTTCCCTTTCGTCTAAGCGATTAATGCGCCTCACGCGGCGTTCATAGTCGATGAATTTTGTTTCTAGAAAAGCTTTGATGATTTCGCGCATCGTTTCGTCATCCAACAAACTCGCAGACATGCACAGTACGTTTGCATCGTCATGCTCGCGTGCTAGCTTGGCAGACTGTGCACTATCGCAATTTGTCGCCCTCACCCCCTTAAACCTATTTGCCTGAATTGTTACGCCATGGGCAGAACCACATAGCAGTATCCCTCTAGCATCCCGGTTTTTGCGCACCATTTTGGCTACTGCTATAGCCGGATCGTTATAATCATTTTCGGAGCTGTCATATGCGCCTAAATCATGCACTGTGTATTCACTTTTTGCTAAAAAGCCTAACACTTTTTGGCGTTTTTCAAATCCACGATAATCTGCCCCGACAAATATTTCCATTATTTTTCCTTCCCAAAATCTACAGCAAGTTCTACCAGGCGGTTAGCACCACCCCACCCCCCCCCCCCC
>CAMKRV010000024.1 GCA_946415265.1 uncultured Candidatus Saccharibacteria bacterium
GCTTATCGCACATAATATCAATCTTCATTGCCAAAATTCGCGCAATTTCACCCAGTGATGGATGGTTGAATCCGATCACTAGCCCTTTTTCGCTATCTTTTGGCATTCCGGTGTAGGATCCTGGCGTAATTTTGGATAGGATTTTCACTAATTTTTTGCGTGCTGCTTTATTATGTTTGGTCATATCGTGCTTGGGGCCAGTAGTGCCAAAAACATAATTTATCGCCGCATTACATGCTTTGCCCACTGGTACCATCTCCTTGCGTAAATTCTCTGCACCAAGTGAGGTAAGCAGTGAATAATTCTCATGCTGAATTTTATCAATAATCTCCTCCGCCGATAGTTCTGCCAATTCGTCTTTAGTAAATGCTTTTTTCTGCTTTGCCATAATAAATTTATTATAGCATTTTCCCACGAGTTATGGTAAAATATAGAAAGCTTGGGGATTCGCCAAGTGGTAAGGCAGCGGGTTCTGGTCCCGCCATTCGTGGGCTCGCACGTCGTAGAAGGCGAGCGAAAAGAAAGTTTACTTTCTTTTCCGAGACGACGCCCGACGTAGTATTTCGCGTAAGCGAAATAAGGGAACCCAAATTTACAATGACATAATAATGGGGTGTCGCCAAGTGGTAAGGCAGCGGGTTCTGGTCCCGCCATTCGTGGGTTCGAGTCCTACCACCCCAGCCATATAAAATATCCTTGGCTTTTTGTCAAGGATATTTTATATAAATATGTCCGCAACCATAAGCTCTATTGACAAAAATTAAATAGTGTGATATTATGTAAGCATAGCCTGTGAAACAGGTTAAGTCCCTTAATTTCGCTTTTACAGATGGAGTTTTATAACTCACCCTATTCATTAATTGGTGGCGAGCGTGAGTTATAAAACTCAAAAATTTTCTTTAAGAGGTGCTAATTATGAAAAAGAAAACATTCGTTACCACAATTGTCGCTACGGTTGTAGCTATGAGTATTATTGTTGCGGCTGCCGCGGTTTACATCTCTAGTCAGGCCCGTATGGGGCTTTTTAGCGGTCGCATCGAGCAAACTACATCTAAGCCAGACGACCCGAAGCTGATCCTGAAAGTGGCTGGCGAAAATGTCGGACAAGACGGCGACGTCTCGGTTTATAACGAGGCTGTATTCCCCGTACTTACCAACGTTACCAGTAGCCCTGGCTACGGCTTCAGTACCTACGCCGACGAAAACGGTAGGGAGCCTATCAGTGCTCCGCATTTCATACTGTCGGCTGAAAACGGCGATGTTGAAAACGTATACTACAAAATCGTGGTGCAGGGCAATGACAAAATTGCTGAAGCTTTAAGATTTGGGATCAATACTAAATATCTCGATGAAAACGGACACTACACCTACCTTAGTGGTACAGATAGCGTAAGTTATCATCAAACCGAAACCCAGCCTAGGTCTGTTAAGGCCAACAGTAACGTGATCGTCGAAGGCGAAGAAATCGAGTTTTCTATCTCTGCATGGGTGGATTCGTACGCCCTGGCAAAAGTGGGTGATTACGACGAAAACATGAGTTTCAGTGTAGAAATCGTGTTCTTCACCCAGGAACTCAGCTAACGTAAAAGCAAAAATCTAAGCGCAGCTTCACCGCTGCGCTTTTTCCTTGTCTAAAATTACTCGCTTCTGAGGGCCTCTACCGGGTCCTTTTTACTAGCTGAACGCGCCGGGATTAACCCACCAATCAAAGTCAAAATCACGCTTAGAATTATCAAGAACAACGCCGTTTTTGGATCTAATGCTGCATTTAATGGTATATCCCCCGTAAAATGATGCAGTACAAGATTAATAATTGGTATCAACAAATAAGAAATTACGATTCCAAAAATACCCGACAAAAATCCAATAATAAACGTCTCCGCATTGAAAATAGACGAAATATTATGCTTGCTTGCCCCAATTGCTCTAAGAATCCCAATCTCTTTCTTGCGCTCGTATACTGAAATATATGTAATCACACCTATCATAATAGACGACACTACCAGCGAAATAGATACAAACGCAATCAATACATACGAAACCGCATCTACAATTGTTTTTACCGAAGACATCAGTACTCCGGTAGTATCCGTATAGTCTATTACTTTATCTTCCATCCCTAGTAAACGCATTTTTTCATTATAATTATTCAAAAACTCCATAAAATGTGATTTGCCATCAAAACTCCAGAAATAAAATGACATTTTTGTAGGATCGTTAAGATCTTGATATCCTAATGCTGATAAATTGGTAGCTAAAGTAGACTTCTTTTTAGTAAACATTGCTGTGACTACGCGTGATAATTCTTCTTCCGAGAAATTCAATTTAAACGCGCCAATTATTGCGTTTTGGTCTACGTTAAACGCATTCGCAAAACTAGAAGAAAGATAAGTGGTTAGTCCACCGATTTTTGCCATCACGGATTTCTGCATTGATAGATTTGCCGCCGCCCCAGCCAAGCTATCAAACACTGCCTCCACTTCGGCTTGTTTTAAATATTCCGCAGGTGAATAAATTGTGCTGCTAGCAGACGCTTCTAAGTATTTCCCCAAATACCCTTTTAGCAGTCCATTATAGGCGCTTTTCAGATTCTCCGCTGGTAGCGTATAATCCCTTTCCAAATCACTAAAATCTTTTTGTCCCGTAAATTCATCCACGAATTCTATAATTATCTCCGGAGCCTTTTCCGGGTTCATTAAATCTGCAATATTTATTTCCCCGTTAACAATCTTTTCTTGGAGCTCCACGGTCATTTCATCCGCCAAATCCGTAAAACGGTTTTCTAGCGCGCTCTTTACGGCAGGGATTTCATTTATACCGGTAGTGATATCAGTGGAAATGTCCCCCATATATTCGCGCGTTTTGGCGCTCACGGCATTTTGGTCAATTTTTACGCCAAACGCTCGCGAAAGCGCCGCCTCATCTATGGATACTAAGTCGCTAAATTCAAAATTAAAATCATTCCCTTCTTCGCCAAATTTGGTATTAGAGAATATATCTAATTCTGGGTTTGCTAGCTGCTTTTTCACAATCTCTGTTTCGCTAGATTTTTCAATAATATGCGTCACCAAGCTTGGCAAATATGCTACCCCACTACCGCTAGACAGCATCTCCGAATTTACTACTGCCACGCCAGTAATTTTTAATTTTTCCGATCCTTCATATACTCCGCGCATATATTCTTTATCACTTGCCATATCTTCGTATACGTCATACTTACCATTAAATTTATAAGTTTCCGTAGCTGGCACCAAGCGAAGATCTACACTCATCAAATCTTCATAAGAAATTTCTAGTGGTTCATTATGTATATCCGCACTCTCCCCACTCATAATTTTAGATACAATTTTGTTTAGCTCATCCGTATCATGAAACCCTAACGAATATGTTAAGAGCTCGGATATCTCGCCCTTGTTACTGAGTATCACCATTAGCTCATTGTAATTTTCTGGATATCGCCCAGCTAGCAGTTCCGTGTCATTTTCTAAATTCTCCTTTTCAAATTGCTGGAACACCGACGTCATCGAAGAATAATTACGAAGCAGCGACGATTCGCCTACCAGTGAAGTAAACAAAGTGCTTGGGTTCACTTTTGCTACTGCGCCCGTTGCGTCTTCGGTATAAATCAGCGGATCTACATTATATTCGTATTCTAGCAGCCGAATATCATCTTTTACTTCTGCCCTATTTTTTTCTAAATATTCAGCAAAGCTTGGCAAATCATTATTGGATACTGTACCCAGCGTAGAAGTTAAAATCTGATTTTCCTTCAGTTTGCCATTACTTTCTCCACTAGCCGCTCCGCCGGTTAGATTTAATAATATTCCCGTCAAATCTGCCGATTCTTTTTGCAATGCCAACGGATACGAGGTTAATGTATCTTCTTCAATCTTATCAATGTAATTCTGGAATCCAGTAGACACCGCAGAAATCAACGCAATACCAATAATTCCAATGGAGCCAGCCGCCGCCACTAGTATCGTACGCGCCTTTTTGGTGAGCAAATTCTGCAAAGATAGTGACAGCGCCGTCACGAAAGACATTTTTGTTTTCTTTTGTTTTTTGGCGGCCTTTTCTAAATCTAAATCTGTTTTTTCTTTGCCATCATACGGGTCTGAATCTGAAGTAATTTCGCCATCTTTCAAAGTGATAATCCGTGTAGCGTATTCTTCAGCCAGCTCCGGATTATGTGTCACCATCACTACCAGCTTGGTCTTAGAAATTTCTTTCAAAAGATCCATAATTTGGACACTAGTCTCAGAATCAAGTGCACCTGTTGGTTCATCAGCTAGCAAAATATCCGGATTGTTTACTAAGGCGCGCGCTATTGCCACTCTTTGCATTTGTCCGCCAGATAGCTGAGCTGGGCGCTTGTCTATATGTTCTTCAAGTCCTACATCTTTTAAGGCCTTTTTGGCTCGCCGCACCGCCTCGTGCTTAGAAATACCAGATAATGTAAGTGCTAGTTTTGCATTATTTAATACTGTTTGATGCGGAATCAAATTATAGCTCTGGAATACAAAACCAATCCTGTGATTGCGGTATGCGTCCCAATCTTTATCGCGGAATTTCTTAGTAGATTTTTCATTAATAATCAAATCTCCACTCGTGTAATCGTCTAGTCCACCCACAATATTGAGAAGTGTAGTTTTACCAGAACCACTTGGCCCAAGTATCGCTGCGAATTCACTGGTACGAAAATTAATCTTAATATTTTTTAAGACAGTACGTTTTATCCCACCAGTCTTGTAGACTTTCTTCACACCTCGAATTTCGAGCATATTAATATAATTATAACATTCATTTTATATCACACAATAAAATTATTATGTTATAATAAAAGAGCTATAAATCGATAAAATTACACATTAGTAATTTTAGTATTAAGTAACCAAGTTTTAGAATGGCACCGTAAGGAAAGTCGTTCAACTTGGTTAGGTAATACTAATGTGAGTTATCGGTTTATAGCACCCCTTGCGGTGCCATTTTTGTTAATCCCCATTAATATAGTGGCACCACATG